>NZ_JBIAIN010000013.1:0-251061 GCF_042871445.1 Streptomyces sp. NPDC005794 | reverse complement strand
GCAGGTGGTCACCCGGGACGACGCCACCGGCGACCTCGTCGTCAAGGTCGTGAACGCACAGGCGGCGGACGCCAGGACCCGGATCGACCTGGGGGTCTCGCTTCCCGGCCGGAGGAAAAGCTTCTGCCACCCCGCCGATCATGGAGTCAGGGTGCCCTGGATGACCGCCATGACCCTGCGGGGTACCGACGTCTGCACCCCCGTCGCGGACGCCGAGGCGATCCAGCGCCTCGTCCCCCACGCCACTCCGGCCGTCATCGAGGAGGCCGGGCATCTGCCCGGCGCCGGGCAGCCCGGACGCCTCAACACCGTCCTGCTGGACTTCCTCACCGGGCAGGTGCCCGTCCATGACTGAGCCGCACCCTCTTCTGACTCGCTTCATCGAGCCTGCCACCGCCGTATCCCGCCGTGCGACGGCGGCGTGACGGCAGTGCCTGCACTGTCCGGTGGCCTGGAGTGCTGCGTCGCCTTCACCGGACACGCGGTCACCGCCACCGCCCTGACCGCCGCCGACAGCCGTGCCCGACAGCCTGCGGTTTCACCCCGACCCGGGGATCGCTCGGCGGATGGTCACGCCACAGTCCGGGAAAACAGAAAAACCCCAGAAGGACTGGGGTTTCTGCTGGTGTCCGAGGGGGGACTTGAACCCCCACGCCCGATAAAGGGCACTAGCACCTCAAGCTAGCGCGTCTGCCATTCCGCCACCCGGACCGGGTGTGTCTTCCGGGGCCTCGCCCCTTCCGACGTGGAAAACCATAGCAAACATTCGGGGGTGCTCGATCACGCGCCTGGGCATGTGAAAGACGCATGCCGAGAGCCGGGCGGCCTTGGGTGTGCGGAGCCGGCGCGCGAGGATGAGAGGAAGCACCACCGCGACAGTGGAAGGAAGCAGCGTGAGCGAGACCAACACGGCCCGGGCAGGCATCGGCGAGACCGCCGAGAATGAGGTCGTGGACCTCTGTCGTGACCTGATCCGGATCGACACCAGCAACTACGGCGACCACTCGGGCCCCGGGGAGCGGGCCGCCGCCGAGTACATCGCCGAGAAGCTCGCCGAGGTCGGGCTGGAGCCGAGGATCATCGAGTCCCACAAGGGCCGTGCCTCCACCGTGGCCCGGATCGAGGGCGAGGACCCGTCCAAGCCGGCGCTGCTGATCCACGGGCACACCGACGTCGTGCCGGCCAACGCGGCGGACTGGACGCACGATCCGTTCTCCGGGGAGATCGCGGACGGGTGCGTATGGGGCCGTGGCGCGGTCGACATGAAGGACATGGACGCGATGACCCTCGCGGTCGTACGTGACCGCATGCGCAGCGGCCGCAAGCCCCCGCGCGACATCGTGCTGGCCTTCCTCGCCGACGAGGAGGCGGGTGGCACGTACGGGGCCCGCCACCTCGTCGACCACCACCGGGACCTGTTCGACGGCGTCACCGAGGCGATCGGCGAGGTCGGCGGCTTCTCGTTCACCGTCAACGAGAACCTGCGGCTCTACCTGGTGGAGACCGCGCAGAAGGGCATGCACTGGATGCGGCTCACCGTGGACGGCACCGCCGGGCACGGGTCGATGACCAACGACGACAACGCCATCACCGAGCTCTGCGAGGCGGTCGGCCGGCTCGGACGGCACAAGTGGCCGGTCAGGGTGACCAAGACCGTGCGGTCCTTCCTGGACGAGCTGTCCGACGCGCTGGGCACACCGCTCGACCCGGAGGACATGGACGCGACGCTCGCCAAGCTCGGCGGGATCGCCAAGATGGTCGGCGCCACCCTGCGGAACTCCGCCGCCCCCACCATGCTCGGTGCCGGCTACAAGGTGAACGTGATCCCCGGACAGGCCACCGCGCACGTGGACGGGCGCTTCCTGCCCGGTTACGAGGAAGAGTTCCTGGCCGACCTCGACCGGATCCTCGGGCCGCGGGTGAAGCGCGAGGACGTGCACGGCGACAAGGCGCTGGAGACCGGCTTCGACGGCTCCCTGGTGGACGCGATCCAGCTCGCGCTCAAGGCCGAGGACCCGATCGCCCGTGCCGTGCCCTACATGCTGTCGGGCGGTACCGACGCGAAGTCCTTCGACGACCTGGGCATCCGCTGCTTCGGCTTCGCCCCGCTGAAGCTGCCGCCGGAGCTGGACTTCGCGGGCATGTTCCACGGTGTGGACGAGCGGGTTCCGGTGGACGGCCTGAAGTTCGGTGCCCGGGTGCTCGACCGGTTCATCGACCACTCCTGACCGCGCCCCGACCGAATTCGCCAGCTTGTACGCACCTCACCGGAAAGGGTGAATGGGGCTGCTCGCTCGTAGCCACGTCACTCCCTCCTCGTTACACGTGATGCGGTCCGCGGCTGGGACCGCACTTATTCAACAGGAGGAATAATGATCAAGAAGGTCGTCGCTATCGCGGCTGCTACCGGTGGTCTCGTGCTCGCGGGTGCGGGTATGGCTTCCGCTGACGCCGGTGCCCAGGGTGCCGCCATCGGCAGCCCCGGCGTGCTCTCGGGCAACGTCGTTCAGGTACCGGTCCACGTTCCGGTGAACGTCTGCGGCAACACGGTTTCTGTGGTCGGGCTGCTGAACCCCGCCTTCGGCAACACCTGCGTCAACGCGTGACGATGCGCGTCAACCCGTGAGGGTGTGAGTCCGGTCGGCCCCGGAGTGCGCGCCATGCACTCCGGGGCCGATGGGCGTTCGGTCCCGCGCACGGCTGTGTCCGGGGCATTTCGGTAGGCAGAAGGCAGGAAGACAACCTATGCGACAGGTCACACGCAAAGGCCTGATCACCATGGCGGCGGCGGGCGGCGTGCTCGCGCTCGGTGGCGGTTACGCGCACGCCGACGCGGGTGCGGCCGGCGGCGCGTCGAATTCACCGGGCGTGCTCTCGGGAAATTCGATCCAGGTCCCGATCGACGTACCCGTCAACGTGTGCGGAAACTCCGTGGACGTCGGCGGTCTGCTCAATCCCACGAGTGGAAACGACTGCGGAAACGGATCTTCGGATGCCGATCACGCGTACACCTCGGACGGCGGTTCCTCGTCCGGACACGGCTCCGGGAGCCAGGCGTCCGGGCACGAGGACGTGTACGACAACGGGGCGGGGACGGGCCGGCACCGTGGGTCCGGGACCTCGGCCCAGGCGGAGACGACCGGTTCCCCCGGGATCCTCTCCGGCAACCAGGTGCAGGCACCGGTCGAGATCCCGGTGAATCTCTGCGGCAACAGCGTGACCATCGGCGGACTGCTCAACCCGGTCTTCGGCAACGACTGCGAGAACGACGCGGAGACGGCCCCGCCTCCCGTCGTGCCGCAGACGCCGCACACGCCGCAGACGCCGCACACACCGGAGAAGCCGGCCACGCCGGACGCGCCTCCGGTTCCCGAGACCCAGCTCGTGGCGGGCGAGCAGCTCGCGCACACCGGTGGGGGCGGGCTCGATCTGCTCATCCCGGCGAGCGCGGGCCTGCTGCTCGCCGGCGCGGGCACGGTTCTGTACCGACGTTCGCGGAGCGCCGCATAGCGGTATCGCGACATCCGGTGTGACGAGCGGGTTCCGCGTGCGCGGAGCCCGCTCGCTGCTACCAGGTGGGCCGGAGCTGGCGGATGATGCGGCGGCGCAGCCGCACCCGGCGGCTGCCGTCACGGCGCAGCGTCAGCCGGTCCAACTCCCAGTGCCCGTACTCGGCATGGTCGGTCAGCAGTCGGGCCGCCTCCTTGCGGGACACCCCGCGCGGCACGTACACGTCGATGAATTCGTATTCCGGCATCGCATCTATTGTGCGGGCAGACCCCTGGTACGGATAGCGTCTGTCCTATGTCTGATGCTGCGCAGCCCACCGCTGCCGAGGTACGCGCCGCCGCCGATGCAGTCAAAACCGCGCTCGACCGCCACCTCCAGGCAGTCGAGCGCCGTACCGGGGACGACGACCCCGCTGTCTACGACGCGTTCAACGCACTGGCCGCTGCGGCCGAGGTCTACGACGAACTGCTCTACGACCGCTACGACGAGGTCACCCCCTTCGAGATCCCTTCCGCGGAGGACTCCCTCCCGCCCTACGCGGGACCGGAGGAGCCGCACGCCGTCAGCGTGCTGATCAGGCGCGACTACGCGGTGGCGGAGCCCGCGCGACTGCTCGCCCAGGCACAGCGGCTCGCCGACCTCGATCCCGACGGGCACGAGGGCGACGCCCTGCCGACCGCCGGCGCCGGTGTGCACGCCGCGCTGGGGGTGGTGTTCGGCGAGTACGAGGCGGACGAAATCGCTTCCCGGCACAAGGAGTTCGGCCTGGAGGAGGGGGACTCCACGCTCTGGGTCTCCGCCGCGGAGGAGCTTCCCGCGCCGGGGGAGTGGCTGGGGGCACCGTTCGACGAGGCGGATCCCGCCATGGTGGTCTGCCGCTTCGACGTCAGCTCGGTCTTCGACGAGGACGAACTGGACGAGGACGCGGACGACGACGTCCCGGACCACTCCTGATCCCACCGTCCGACGGCCCCCGGCGCGCAGCGCACCGTGGCCGTCGGACACTCCGGGGGCCTACGAGGCGTCCGGAGTGGGCAGCGCCTCCAGCAGCGGGCGCAGCCGGGTCGTCCGCTCCTGGGCCGGGACCTCGGCCACCGCGCGGGGCAGGGCCTGGTCCACGCCGTGCACCACGGAGAGGTGCTGCTCCCCACGGCTGAAAGCCGTGTACACCCAGGGCCTGCTGAGCCCCTGCGCGGCGTCCCCGGGCAGTACGACGACAGCGGCGGGCCAGCGCATCCCGGCCGCCTGGTGGGCGCTGAGCGCCCAGCTGTGGCGTACCGAGGTCTCCACCCGGTCCGGCGGTACGACGACGGGGGTGCCCGCACAGTCCAGGTGCAGGCCCTCCTCGTCGGCCGAAACGACCGAGCCGGGCACCGCCCTGCCGGGGGCGGGGACATGGACCACGCGATCACCGGGGTCGAAACCACCGAACCGTCCCGGCCCCGGATTGAGCCGCTGCTTGAGCGCCGCGTTCAGCGCCTTCGTGCCCGCCGAGCCGCCGTGCCCGACCGTGATCACCTGGGTGTCGGAGGAGGCTACGCCGATGGCGCGCGGCACCGAGTCGGCCACCAGCTGCACCGTGCGGTGGACGGCCTCCCCCGCGTCCCGGACGGGCACGATCACCACTTCCCTGCCGGGGGCCTCGACCTGGGTGAGCTCTCCGATGCCGATGCCGGAGACCAGCTCGCCGATCGGCCCGGGGTCGGGTGTGCGCGAGACCACGTGCGGGCAGGCGCGCGCCGCGATCACATCGGCGAACACCCGGCCGGCACCGGCCGATCCGAGCACTCCCGGGTCTCCGCTCAGGATCAGCCGTGTCCCGTCGGCGAGGGACTCCACCAGCATCGCGGCCGTCTCCACGTCGAGCTGAGGGGCGTCCAGCACGACCAGCACGTCGAGAGCGAACGCGCCGTCCGCGTCCCGGCCGGGCCCGCCCTCGCCGGAGAGCAGGGCGGAGAGCGTGACGGCGGACCCCGGATCACCGACGGCGTCCGCCAGCCTGTGCCGGCCGTCCGCGCTGTGGGCGGTGCCCAGGGCCCGGAGACCGAGGCCGTGCGCGGCGGCGATGAGCGCGGCGGGTTCGGCCCGGGCGGCCTCGCCGCCGCTGTGGGCCACCAGGCCCGCGGTCGCGGCCGCCCGGATCAGCTCGCCCGCCGAAGGGGTCGGGGCGGCGGCAGCGGCGTCCGTCCAGTCGGCGCCCTTCTCGCAGGAGTTGACCAGCCGGGCCAGACCGTCGGCGAGGGCCTCCTCGGCCAGGGCGTACCGGTCGAGCCCGAGCAGGACCCGCACCGGCTCGTCGTCGGCCCGCGCCTCGCCCTCGGACGTCTCGTCGGCCTCGTCGGTCTGCTCCGGCTCCGTGGCGTCGGCGTCGTCCTGGAAGACCAGCACGACGCCCTCGGCGACGGCGTGCTGGACGGCCTCCCCGGGATCGGCCACCGAGAACGCGGCCAGCGCGGTGCGCACCTCTTCGGCGTCCTGCGCGGTGTGGCCCCGCAGGGCGGCCCGCTCCAGCAGCCAGCCCACCAGGGCCGCCGTACGCCGCTCGTCGTCGGGACCGCACTCCGCGCCCAGCAGCGCCCGCGCGAAGCCGTCCGCCTGCTCGGGCCGTACCCCGGGCACGGACAGCAGTTGCCACGGGTCTTCCCGCAGGATCCCGGCCGCCCCTTCGCCGAGCGTCGCCGCCGTCGGGCGTGCCAGGGCCTCGGGTGCCCCGCCTTCGGCGAGCACAGCCGCGACCGAGGCCGCGGCCTCGGGGGACGCGGCCCGAGGCTCCGGCTGCTCGGGGGCCCGGGAGGAACGGCCGTGTGCGGCCGGGGCGGCAGGGGCCGCCCGGCGGGGAGCCGGCTGCGACGCGGGGGAGTCGAAGAAGGCGGCGCCCGGCTTCTCGCCGCTCTCCACCGCGCGGACCGCCGCGAGCAGATCCGCGGCCGGACCGCTCAGCTTCGTACCGGCCGGGATGGGTCCTTCCTTCTCGGCCTTGCGCTGCTCGATCCGCTCGCGCAGCTCGCGCTGTGCGGCCAGCTCCGCCTCGGCCTCCGACAGCGCGGGTGCCGCGGGGGCGTCGGGGGCCTGCTCCAGGTCCTGCGCGCCCTCCGCACCGTCGTCCGCCCCGTCCGCTCTCCCGGCGGCGCCCTCGTCGGACGTGCCGGGTGTGTCGGCGGCCCGGTGGCCGGCGTCCTCGCCGGACTCGTGGTCCTCGGCCGCGGGGTCCGGGGCTTCTCCCCGGGGATGCGCAGTCACAGCGTGCTCCAGTCCTGGTCGGGATAGCGGTGCACGGGCGCCGACACATCGTCGAGCGCCTGGCAGATCTCGTCAGGAAGACTAAGCGCCTCCACTGACAAAGCCTCGGTCAGCTGCTGCGCGTTGCGCGCCCCGACGACCGGAGCCACCACCCCCGGCCGGTCCCGAACCCAGGCGAGCGCGATCTGGAGGGGCGTCGTGGCGAGGCCGTCGGCAGCCGTGGCCACCGCGTCCACGATCCTGCTCGCCGCCTCGTCGAGGTACGGCTCGACGAACGGAGCCAGGTGCTCGGAGGCGCCACGCGAGTCGGACGGGGTGCCGGTGCGGTACTTGCCGGTCAGCACCCCGCGACCGAGCGGGGACGACGGCAGCAGCCCCACCCCGAGATCCAGCGCGGCCGGCAGCACCTCCCGCTCGACGCCCCGCTGCAGCAGGGAGTACTCCATCTGCGTACTGGCCAGCCGGCTGCGCTGCCCGGGCGCGGCGAGCTGCCACGTGGCCGCCTTGGCCAGCTGCCAGCCGCTGAAGTTGGACACTCCGGCATATCTGACGCGCCCCGACGACACGGCCAGGTCCACCGCCTGCAGGGTCTCGTCCAGCGGTGTCACAGGGTCGAAGGCGTGGATCTGCCACAGATCGACGTAGTCCGTCCCGAGCCGTCGCAGGGACGCGTCGAGCGCGGCGAGCAGATGCCCACGCGAGCCGTCGAAGCGACGGTAGGGATCGGGCACGCTGCCCGCCTTGGTCGCGATGACCAGATCCTGCCGTGGCACCAGGCTGTCCAGGAGACGCCCCAGCAGGTATTCCGCCTCCCCGGCGCCGTACACGTCGGCGGTGTCGACGAGGGTGCCGCCCACGTCCCAGAAGGCCTTGAGCTGGCCGGCTGCGTCGTGTTCGTCGGTGTCCCGGCCCCAGGTGAGGGTGCCCAGCCCGATCCGGGACACGCGAAGGCCGGTACGGCCGAGATGCCTCTGCTCCATGGGCGCTGAGATTACTGGCCAAGGCCCCACGGGGTGGAAGCCTGGGGGCAACGGGGGTTCCCGGGCGAGCCTGCCGGATTCCGGCGCCCCGCGCTAGAGTCCCGCCCAACAGGAACGTTACTGATCAGTAGAGGGAGTGTGGGTATGCGGCTCGGCATCAATCTCGGTTACTGGGGTGCGGGCATGGACGGCGACAACCTCGCCGTGGCCCAGGAGGCCGACCGGCTCGGCTACGACGTCTGCTGGGCGGCCGAGGCATACGGCTCCGACGTGCCGACGGTGCTGGCCTGGGTCGCGGCCCGGACCGAGTCCATCGACGTGGGCTCCGCGATCATGCAGATCCCGGCCCGTCAGCCCGCCATGACGGCCATGACCGCCGCCACCCTCGACTCGCTCTCCGGAGGCCGTTTCCGCCTCGGTCTCGGCGTCTCCGGACCGCAGGTCTCCGAGGGCTGGTACGGCGTCAAGTTCGACAAGCCGCTGGCCCGCACACGCGAGTACGTCGAGATCGTGCGCAGGGCGATGTCCCGGGAGCGGCTGTCCTACGAGGGCGAACACTGGACGCTGCCGCTGCCCGACGGCCCCGGTAAGCCCATCAAGCTGACCGTCCACCCGCAGCGCGAGCACATCCCGCTCTACATCGCCGCGATCGGTCCGAAGAACCTCGAGCAGACCGGCGAGATCGCCGACGGCGCCCTGCTGATCTTCCCGTCCGCCGAACACCTGGAGGAGACCGCGGTGAAGCACCTGCGGGCCGGGCGGGAGAAGGCCGGGAAGACGATGGACGGCTTCGACGTCTGTCCCACCCTGCCGCTGGCGATCGGCGACGACATCAACGGCCTCGCCGACATGTTCCGCCCGTACACCGCGCTCTACGTCGGCGGCATGGGCAGCCGCAAGCAGAACTTCTACAACCAGCTCGCCCGGCGCATGGGATACGAGAAGGAAGCCGCCGAGATCCAGGACAAGTACCTGGCGGGCGACAAGGCCGGTGCCGCCGCCGCCGTGCCGCACCAGCTCATCGACCGGACCACGCTGCTCGGCTCGGTGGACCGGATCGCCGACCGGATGCAGGCGTACGCGGCCGTGGGTGTCACGACCCTGACCCTCGCCCCGGCGGGCTTCACGCTCGACGAACGGCTCGCGGCCCTGCGCGCCGGCACCGACGCCCTGGAGCGCTCCGGCCTCGCCGCGTAACGACCGGGCGCAGCACTACGGCCGTGGTGGGGGCTCGGGGGTCCTCCCCGCCACGGCCGTCGTACGGAACAACGCGCCGCACGGCTCCCGGGTTACGCCCCCTGCCTCTCACGGGGCGCCCGGGCAGGTCCGGCGGCCGTCCGGCGCCCGATCGGCCCTGCCCGGCCCTGCTCGTGTTGCCTACCGCCGCGTACCGCATTTGACTGTGCCTCTGCGGACACCGGCGCGAAAGGCGGCAGTGATGCTCTCGGCAAAGGGCCTGTTCCAGGAGATCCTCGACAACGACGAGTCGTTCCGGCTGTTCTGCTCCATCGCCGCCGGCGGGGAGTCCCAGGGCGGCTGGGAGAACGGGCGGATCGCCGCGCTCGTCCCCCCGGAGCTGCGCGAGCTGGCGCCCAAGGTCGCCCGGCACGGTGCCGACGAGGACAAGCACGGCCGGATCTTCAACGCCCTTCTGAAGCAGCGCGGACTCCAGCCCGTGGAGGTGCCGTACGAGACCGACTACACCCTCCTGCTGGAGCGCCACGGCATCGGTCTCGCCCATGACCGGCTCAGCCGCGAGGAGCGGCTCACCGAGCGGGACATCATCGTCTACCTGGCGCACAGCAGGGTCACCGAACAGCGCGCCTCCGAACAGATGCGGCTCCTGGTCAAGCACTTCGCCGACCACCCCGTCCTCGGCCGCGCCGTGAAGATGATCTCCCGCGACGAGGACCACCATCTCGCGTACTGCCACGAGGAACTCCTCCGCTTCGCCCGGGCCGGACACGGCCGGACGATCCAGTCCGTGCTGCGGGAGTGCGCCCGGGCCGAGATCCGCGTGTACCGCGACGTCAGCCTCGCCGTGATGAGCCACATGGGCTCCGTGCTGCGCTGGCCCCGCCCCAAGGCCGCCGCACTGGCCGCGGGCATCCACACGATGTACGCCTACGAGCGACTGGTGGGCTGGCGGCGCATGGTGAGCCTCGAACAGCCCGCCCTGCGCGACGCACTGGGCGGCCCGGCCGTACCCGAGACCGAGTACGCCTGAGACCGGGTACGCCCCGGACGGGTGCCCGCCCTACAGCCAGCCGCGGCGCTTGAACAGGCGGTACAGTCCGGTGACCGTGAAGCCCATCAGCGCGATCACCGCCGGGTAGGTCCACACCTGGTCGAGCTCCGGCATGTGGGTGAAGTTCATGCCGTAGATCCCGGCCACCATGGTCGGCACGGCGGCCATCGCGGCCCACGCCGAGATCTTCCGCATGTCGTCGTTCTGCCGGACACCCACCTGTGCCAGATGCGCGGACAGGATGTCCGAGAGCAGCCGGTCGAGTCCTTCCACATGCTCCACGGCACGCGTCAGGTGGTCGTTCACGTCCCGGAAGAACGGCTGCGAACCGGCGTCGACGAACGGCACGCCCGCGCTCGACAGCCGCGCCATCGGTGCGCTGAGCGGATTGGTCGCCCGGCGGAATTCGAGCACCTGGCGCTTGAAGGTGTAGATGCCCGCCGCCGTGTTCTTGGAGTCCCCGGACCCGGCCGGAGCGAAGACCTGGGTCTCCAGCTCCTCCAGGTCGGTCTGGAGCTCTGCCGCGACCTCGATGTAGTGGTCCACCACCGCGTCGCTGACCGCGTAGAGCACCGACGTGGGCCCGTGCCTGAGGACTTCGGGCTCGGCCTCCAGCCGGCGCCGTACCGCCGCGAGGGGCGCGCCCTCGCCGTGCCGCACCGTCACCACGAAGGAGTCCCCGATGAACAGCATCAGCTCACCGGCGCTCACCGTGTCGCTCTCCGGCTCGTAGACCACCGGCTTGATGACGACGAACAGTGAGTCGTCGTAGATCTCCAGCTTGGGCCGCTGATGGGCGCACAGGGCGTCCTCCACCGCCAGCGGATGCAGCGCGAACTCGCTGCTGACCAGGTCGAACTCCTTCTCCGTCGGCTCGTGCAGCCCGATCCAGACGAAGGCGTCCCCGGCGGCCCGTGCCTCGTCGAGGGCATCGGAGAAGTCGGCGGGACCTTCGGTCCGGCGCCCGTCCTGGTAAATCCCGCAGTCGACGATCACCCGCGCATTGTTCCCTGCCGCGCACCCTTCACGCACCTCTACGCTGGCAGGTATGCCCACGCTCATCCTTGTACGTCACGGACGCTCGACCGCCAACACCTCCGGAGTGCTCGCGGGCCGGACCCCAGGTGTCTCCCTCGACGAACGCGGCGCCGGACAGGCCGCCGCGCTGCCCGGCCGGCTGGCCGCACTCCCGCTCGTGGCGGCGGTCAGCAGCCCGCTGCAGCGCTGCCGCGAGACGCTCCAGCCGCTTCTCGACGCCCGCCCGGACCTCGCGCTGCACACCGAGGACCGGATCAGTGAGTGCGACTACGGGGACTGGTCGGGGCGCAAGCTCGCCGAACTCTCCGACGAACCACTGATGAAGGTCGTCCAGCAGCACCCCTCCGCCGCCGCCTTTCCCGGCGGTGAGTCCATGCGGGCCATGCAGGCGCGGGCCGTCGAAGCGGTGCGGGACTGGAACGACCGCGTCGAGGCGGAGCACGGCGAGGACGCCACGTACGTGATGTGTTCGCACGGCGACATCATCAAGTCACTCGTCGCCGACGCCCTCGGCATGCACCTCGACCTCTTCCAGCGCATCCAGGCCGACCCGTGTTCGGTCACCGCGATCCGCTACACCCGGCTGCGCCCGTTCCTCCTCCGCCTCGGCGACACCGGAGACTTCGCGTCCCTGATGCCGCGTGAACAGGCCATCGGGGCCGACGCGGCCGCGGACACGGCAACGGATGCGGCGGTCGGGGGCGGCGCTGGGGCACCGTGATCGCTCCGGGCAGTAGGGTGGACGCGCTGTAGAGGCCCTGTGGGAGATCCCGTGGGGCCCCGGCGCCCCGCCCCCATCCGCCCTCACATTCTCAAGGGAGACAGGACGTGTCCCGTCAGGTGTTCCTCTACGACCCACCGGACCGTTTCGTGGCCGGCACGGTCGGGCTGCCTGGCCGCCGTACGTTTTTCCTGCAGGCATCCTCGCGGGGACGGGTCACGAGTGTGGCCCTGGAGAAGACCCAGGTTTCCGCGCTGGCCGAACGGATCGACGAACTCCTCGACGAGGTGGTCCGGCGGACCGGCGGCAACTCACCGGTGCCCGCCGTGGCACCCATGGACGTCACCGACACCGCGCCGCTCGACGTCCCCGTCGAGGAGGAGTTCAGGGTCGGCACGATGGCGCTCGCCTGGGACGGCGAGGAGCAGCGCATGATCGTCGAGGCGCAGGCACTCGTCGAACTGGACGCCGACTCCGAGGACGACCTCGCGGAGGCCGAGGAGAAGCTCCTGCAGGACGAGGAGAACGGCCCGCCGATGCTGCGCGTCCGGCTGAGCGGAGCTCAGGCGCGGGCGTTCGCCAAACGCGCGCTGGACGTCGTGAACGCGGGCCGGCCGCCCTGCCCGCTGTGCAGCCTCCCCCTCGACCCGGAAGGACACGTATGCCCGCGCCAGAACGGATACCGTCGCGGGGCCTGACGGAGGACGGGGTGCGCACCCTGCTCGCCGAGGGGGAGCTCACGGTCCTCGGACAGGTCCGGGGTGCGTCGAACGCGGTGCTGTACTGCACGGTCACCCACGAGGGCGAGGCACGCCCCTGTGTCTACAAGCCGGTCGCCGGCGAGCAGCCGCTGTGGGACTTCCCGGACGGCACGCTGGCCCGGCGCGAGGTCGCGGCGTACGAGATCTCCGAGGCCACCGGCTGGGGACTCGTGCCCCCCACGGTCCTGCGGGAGGGCCCCTACGGCGAGGGGATGTGCCAGCTGTGGATCGAGGCGGAGCGCGACGAGGGCGCCGACGTCACCGACGGTGACCGGCCGGCCGACGGGCTGCCGCCGCTCCTCGCCCTCGTCGAGGGCGACGAGCCGGGGGACGGCTGGAAGGCCGTCGGGTTCGCCGAGGTGGGGGAGGGGAAGACAGCCCTGCTGGTGCACGCCGACGATCCCCGGCTGCGCAGGCTCGCGGTCCTGGACGCGGTGATCAACAACGGTGACCGCAAGGGCGGGCACCTCCTCCCCGCACCCGGCGGGCGGCTGTACGGCATCGACCACGGCGTCACCTTCAACGCCGACGACAAGCTGCGGACGCTGCTCTGGGGGTGGGCCGGCGAGCCGCTGACGGCAGAGGCCGCCGAGGTGCTCGACCGGCTGTCCGCCGGCCTGGAACCGGGAGCGGTGCTCACCACCCGGTTGGCGGAACTGATCACCGCGGCGGAGATCGACGCCCTGCGCGGCCGGGTGGAGAACATCCGCAGGACCGGCCGCCACCCCCAGCCGAGCGGCGACTGGCCATCCATTCCGTGGCCGCCCGTGTAACGGCCCCGGCCGCGAATCAGGCCTGTCCGGTGTTCGAGGACCGTGTTCGGGGAGGGGGCTAGGGGAAAACCTCCGCGCCCGCAAGACCGCCTCTTCGGCCATGATCTGCCATCCGGTTCGTATCCGGAAGCATCGTCCGGTTACGCTCATGACATGCATGCCTGGCCCGCTTCTGAGGTCCCCGCCCTGCCTGGCAAGGGCCGCGACCTTCGGATCCACGACACCGCGACCGGCGGACGGATCACGCTTGACCCCGGTCCCGTCGCCCGCATATACGTCTGCGGCATCACGCCGTACGACGCGACCCACATGGGTCATGCGGCGACCTACAACGCGTTCGACCTCGTTCAGCGCGTGTGGCTCGACACCAAGCGGCAGGTTCACTACGTCCAGAACGTGACCGACGTGGATGATCCGCTGCTGGAGCGGGCCGTACGCGACGGCGAGGACTGGACCGAGCTCGCCGAGCGCGAGACGGCCCTCTTCCGGGAGGACATGACCGCCCTGCGCATGCTCCCCCCGAAGCACTACATCGGGGCGGTCGAGGCGATACCCGGCATCGTCCCGCTCGTGGAACGTCTCCGCGACGCGGGCGCCGCCTACGAACTCGACGGCGACGTGTACTTCTCCGTCGAGTGCGACCCGCACTTCGGCGAGGTCTCCGGCCTCGACGCCGAGGCCATGCGACTGCTCTCCGCCGAGCGTGGCGGGGACCCGGAGCGCCCCGGCAAGAAGAACCCGCTCGACCCGATGCTCTGGATGGCCGCCCGCGAGGGCGAGCCGAGCTGGGACGGCGGCACCCTCGGCCGCGGCAGGCCCGGCTGGCACATCGAGTGCGTCGCCATCGCGCTGGACCACCTGGGCATGACCTTCGACGTCCAGGGCGGCGGCTCCGACCTCGCCTTCCCGCACCACGAGATGGGCGCCTCGCACGCCCAGGTGCTGACCGGCCAGCACCCCTTCGCCCGCGCCTACGTACACGCCGGCATGGTCGCCCTGAACGGCGAGAAGATGTCCAAGTCCAAGGGCAACCTCGTCTTCGTGTCGGCACTGCGCCGGGACGACGTGGACCCCGCCGCGATCAGGCTCGCGCTGCTCGCGAACCACTACAGGTCCGACTGGGAGTGGACCGACCAGGTGCTCGAGGACGCCCTCGAGCGTCTCGCCCGGTGGCGCGCCGCCGTCTCCCGGCCCGACGGACTCGCCGCCGACGCCCTGGTCGAGGAGGTCCGGGAGGCCCTGGCCGACGACCTGGACGCCCCGGCCGCACTCGCCGCCGTGGACCGCTGGGCCGCCCGGCAGAACTCGGACGGCGGCACGGACGAGGGTGCGCCCGGTCTCGTCTCACGTACCGTCGACGCCCTGCTGGGCGTCGCGCTGTAGCAACCCTCAGGAAACCGACAAACCGACGAACGGCCCCGGACCACGCGAAGACACGCGGTCCGGGGCCGTTTCACGCCTCTGGCGGGAGTCAGTCGTCCGAGGCGTCCTCGTCCGGTCCTGCGGGCGGCGGCGGATCCTCGGGCGAGGCACCCCCGTCGGCGTCCTTGGACCGGCCCCTGCCCTTCTCCGGACGCGGCGGCTTCGGCGGCCTCGTGCGACCGCTGGAGGTGTCCCGCAGATACGGCACCTCACCGCTCTCCGTGGCGTGACCGCCGGGCCCCTGGCCGGGGCCGCCGATGTCCCTGCGCCGCAGGTACCGCTCGAACTCCCGGGCAATGGCCTCGCCGGACGCCTCGGGAAGCTCCGCGGTGTCCCGCGCCTCCTCCAGCGTCTGCACGTACTCCGCGACCTCGCTGTCCTCCGCGGCCAGCTGATCGACGCCGAGCTGCCAGGCACGGGCGTCCTCGGGCAGCTCGCCCAGCGGGATCCGCAGCCCGAGCAGATCCTCGAGACGGTTCAGGAGCGCCAGCGTCGCCTTCGGGTTCGGCGGCTGCGACACGTAGTGGGGCACCGCCGCCCACAGGCTCACCGCGGGCACCCCCGCGTGCGTACAGGCCTCCTGGAGGATGCCCACGATGCCGGTCGGACCCTCGTACCGGGTCTCCTCCAGATCCATGGTCCTTGCCAGGTCCGGGTCCGAGGTGACCCCGCTGACGGGCACCGGCCTGGTGTGCGGGGTGTCGCCGAGCAGCGCCCCCAGGATGACGACCATCTCGACGCCCAGCTCATGGGCGAAGCCCAGGATCTCGTTGCAGTACGAACGCCAGCGCATGGAGGGTTCGATGCCACGGATCAGCACCAGGTCACGGGGCTTCTCGCCGCCGACCCGGACCACGGAGAGCCGCGTGGTGGGCCAGGTGATCTTCCGCGTCCCACCGTCCAGCCACACCGTGGGCCGGTTGACCTGGAAGTCGTAGTAGTCCTCGGCGTCGAGCGCCGCGAAGACCTCGCCCTTCCACTCCCGGTCCAGATGCGCGACCGCTGTGGAGGCGGCGTCACCGGCGTCGTTCCAGCCCTCGAACGCGGCCACCATGACCGGGTCGATCAGCTCGGGTACCCCCTCGAGCTCGATCACCCAGGCCTCCTTCCGAAGTTCCCTTGTGTACGTACCAACCTTACGGCTTCCGCCCCGTTCCGACGCAGGGCGTTTGCGTGCGGAGGTGAAGCGTGCCACGCCTTGATTCATCCGAGCTGTCCCGATCGAAACTGATCAAACTTCGTCCGGACCCTGGACTGCGAGGCGCACTGGAGGCTATACATCGGATGACCGTTGAGAGATCCGATGTTATTCCCCTGGGGGCGCACATGAGTCTGACCGTCCTGGACTTCGAGGTCGACGACATCCGGTTTCCCACCTCGGAACAGCTGGACGGCTCGGACGCCATGAACCCCGACCCCGACTACTCCGCCGCCTATGTCGTCCTGCGCACGGACGGCGCGGGCGAGGAGGGGCACGGGTTCTGCTTCACCATCGGCCGCGGCAACGATGTCATGGCCGCGGCCATCGAGACCCTCAGGCCGTACGTGGTGGGGCGCCCCGCCCCGCGAACCGCCGCAGACCTGGCCGCCCTGTACCGGACGCTCACGCACGACTCCCAGCTGCGCTGGCTCGGCCCCGAGAAGGGCGTGATGCACATGGCGGCCGGAGCGGTCGTCAACGCGGCCTGGGACCTCGCGGCGGGACTCGCCGGGAAGCCCGTGTGGCAGTTCCTCGCGGAGATGACCCCGGAGGAGCTCGTCTCCCTGGTCGATTTCCGCTACCTCACGGACGCCCTCACCCCGCAGGAGGCACTCGACATCCTCCGCGCCGCGGAGCCGGGCCGTGCCGAGCGCACCGAGCGGCTGCTCGCCGAGGGCTATCCCGCGTACACCACCTCGCCCGGCTGGCTGGGTTACGACGACGACAAGCTCGTGCGCCTGGCCGAGGAGGCCGTCGCGGACGGATTCACCCAGATCAAGCTGAAGGTCGGCGCCGATCTGGGCGACGACGTCCGCAGGCTCGCGCTCACCCGCGAGGCCGTCGGCCCGGGCATCCGGATCGCCGTCGACGCCAACCAGCGCTGGGACGTGGCCGGAGCGGTGGAGTGGATGAACGCGCTCGCCCCGTACGACCCGTACTGGATCGAGGAGCCGACCAGCCCCGACGACGTGCTCGGCCACGCCGCCGTGCGCGCCGGGCAGCCGGTCAAGGTCGCCACCGGCGAACACATCGCCAACCGGGTCGTGTTCAAGCAACTGCTCCAGGCCGAAGCCGTCGACTTCGTCCAGATCGACGCCGCACGCGTCGCGGGTGTCAACGAGAACCTCGCGGTCCTGCTGCTCGCCGCCAAGTACGGTGTCCCGGTCTGCCCTCACGCGGGAGGCGTCGGCCTGTGCGAACTGGTCCAGCACCTCTCGATGTTCGACTACGTCGCGGTCTCCGGCAGCTGGGAGGACCGGGTCATCGAATACGTCGACCATCTCCACGAGCACTTCGCCGACCCGGCCGTCATCGCGGACGGCCGCTATGTCGCCCCCCGTGAACCGGGCTTCTCCGCCCGGATGCTTCCCGCCTCGATCGCCGCACACCGCTACCCGCAGGGCCCCGTCTGGCGGGCCCGCCGCACCCCCGAGGAGACCGCGTGATGGCCGGTACGCACGATTTCGACGGACTGTCCGCCCTGGTGACGGGCGGTGCGTCCGGTATCGGGGCCGCCGTGGCGACCCTGCTGCTCGCCCGCGGGGCGCGCGTCGCGGTGCTCGACCTCGATCCCGAGGGAGCTCCCGAGGGCGCGCTCGCCCTGGAGGCCGACGTGACGGACGACGACGCCGTACGGAACGCGGTCGACCGTGCCGCCGCGGAGCTGGGCGGCCTGCACACCCTGGTGTCCAACGCGGGGATCGGTTCGATCGGTACCGTCGAGGACAACACCGACGCGGAATGGACCCGCGTACTGGACATCAACGTGCTCGGCATGGTCCGCACCGCCCGCCACGCGCTGCCCCACCTGCGCCGTGCCGCCGCCGGCCGGCCCGGGGCCGTCTCGATCACCCAGACCTGCTCGGTCGCCGCGACCGCCGGCATCCCGCAGCGCGCGCTCTACAGCGCGAGCAAGGGTGCCGTGCTCTCCCTCACCCTCGCGATGGCCGCCGACCACGTCCGCGAGGGGATCAGGGTCAACTGCGTCAATCCCGGTACCGCGGACACCCCCTGGATCGGCCGGCTGCTCGGCCAGGCCGAGGACCCCGCGGCGGAGCGCGCCGCGCTCGACGCCCGGCAGCCGCTGGGACGGCTGGTGTCCGCCGACGAGGTGGCCGCCGCCGTCGTCTACCTGGCGAGCCCGGCGGCCGCGTCCGTCACCGGCACCGCGCTCGCCGTGGACGGAGGGATGCAGGGCCTGCGTCTGCGGCCGGCCGCACCCTCACAGGGTTGAGCGGAGCCACTGCTCCACGCTGGCCACGTGCACCGTCGCCCAGGACCGGGCAGCCTCGGCGTCCCGGTCCCGGAGCGCGGCAAGAATCGCCCGGTGCTCGCGCAGGGTGCGGCTGACGGCGTCCTCCTGGGTCAGCCCGCGCCACACCCTGGCCCGGGTGGTCGGGCCGGACAGACCGTCCAGCAGCGAGCACAGCACCGAATTGCCACAGGCCTGGACGATGCCCCGGTGGAACTCCAGGTCACCTGCGACCAGTTCCTCCACCGAGGGCTCGGGGCCCAGTGCGTCCAACTGGGCGCTCAGTGCGTCAAGTTGTTCTTCCGTGATGCGCGGTGCCGCCATCCCCGTGGCAGCCGGCTCCAGGATCCGGCGTACCGCGAAGAACTCCAGCACCGTGTCGTCGCGGTGGAAGTCCACCACGAAGCTGAGCGCCTCCAGGAGCAGTTGCGGGTCGAGGCTGGTGACATAGGTGCCGTCGCCCTGACGGACGTCGAGGATCCGGATCAGCGACAGGGCGCGCACCGCCTCGCGCAGCGAGTTACGCGACAGGCCGAGCTCGGCCGCGAGCTCGCTCTCCTTGGGGAGCCGGTCGCCCGGGGCCAGGGCACCCGAGACGATCATTCCCTTGATCTTCTCGATCGCTTCGTCGGTGACGGCCATGTGGGGCTCCTCGCGCACAAGACATCCGATGTATAGACCTCATTATGCGGCCCCCGGCCTGTGCCGCGCCCCCCGCCGGGTCACAGGCTCCGCGCACGCTCCACGAGGAGGCGGTGGAGATCGCGCGCCGCCCGCGGGACCGAGCCCGACCTGCGGCGCTGGAGCACCAGGAGAACGGCGGCGCCGGCGTCGTCGAGTGGCCGGCACACGAGGGTGCCGCTGCGTTCCAAGGGGTCGCCGACGACGCTGAAGTCGGGCAGCACGGTCGCCCCGAGACCCTCCGCCACCATCAGCTTGCCCATCTCCGCGCCGTCCGTGGAGTACGAGAAGGCGGGGGTACGGCCGGCGAGCAGCCGGTGCATGAACCGGTGCATGACGTAACCGGAGCGCATCACGATCAGCGGCTCCGCCAGGAGATCACTCACCCGGACCGTCTCCCGGGCCGCCAGAGGGCTGTCGGGGCGCATGCAGACCACGGCCCGCCCGCGCAGCAGCTCCGTCGTCTGGAAGTCGGGCGGCAGGTCGTCGCCCTGCAGGTAGTTGACGAGCCCGAGGTCGAAACTCCCCTCCAGGAGCGAGCGGTGGATCTCGCCCTGCTGCGCCCCGACGACCTCCACCTGGGTCTGGGGGTGACTCGCACGGAACTCGCGCACCGCCGGCACGAGCAGGGGGACCGTCGCCGCGTTGACCGTCCCGAGCCGGATCATCCGGCTGATGTGGTGCTGGTCGTCGGCTGCTTGCCGCAGCCGGTCGACCGCGTCGATCACACCGATGATGTGCGGCAGCAGCTCCCGGCCCTCGTCGCTGATCTTCGCCCCGGAGCGTCTGCGGTCCAGGAGATCCACCCCGAGCTCGCGTTCGAGGTTGCGCACGGTCTCGCTCAGCGCGGGCTGGGAGAGATGGAGCTCCTCGGCGGCCCGGCGCAGCGAACCCAGCCGTGTCACCGCCTCGATGTACTCGAGCTGTTCCACGCGCATGCCCACGCACCCCCAGGACCGGGACGGATACACCGGCGAGCCCCGGTGGAAGGGAAACCCTATCAACGGCTCGTGATTGCCTACTCGACTGCCGGCGCCGGAGGTGGCTAGTCTGACCGGTATGAAGGACCGACGGAATTTCACGCAGCGACGTCATATCGACCTCGCACGTGTCGCCAGTGCGTTCTGTTGTCGCGAAGTCTGAGGTTTCCTCCTTCGCGCTGTTCCACGCCGTCCTGACCAGGACGGCGCCGCCCGATTCCGGGACCCCTCCCCGCCGCTGACCCGGCATTCCTCGCCGACGCCCGTTCCGCCCCGCGCCGCACCGGCGCCCCGTGCCGCTCCGTGCCGCGCAGGGCCCTCCGCGCCGCTGCGCGCCGGTCCGTGCGCCGTGCCGCGCACTCCTGTGCCGTAGCGCACCGTCCTGTGCCGAGGACCGCCGGGCGCAGCCCACCCCTGCCCGCTTCCCCCGACTCCGGGAGTCCTCATGTCCGTTCCGCAGTCCGCCGACCCCGTGCGCTTCGCGTACTGGGTGCCCAATGTCAGCGGCGGCCTGGTCACCAGCCGCATCGAACAGCGCACCGACTGGGGCTACGACTACAACCGCGAGCTGGCCGTCCTCGCCGAGAACAACGGCTTCGACTACGCGCTCAGCCAGGTCCGCTACATGGCCAGCTACGGCGCCGAGTACCAGCACGAGTCGACGTCCTTCAGCCTCGCCCTGCTGCTGGCCACCGAGCGGCTCAAGGTCATCGCCGCCGTCCACCCCGGTCTCTGGCACCCGGGCGTACTGGCCAAGCTCGGCGCGACCGCCGACCACCTGTCCAAGGGGCGGTTCGCGGTCAACGTCGTCAGCGGCTGGTTCAAGGACGAGTTCACCGCGCTCGGCGAACCCTGGCTGGAGCACGACGAGCGCTACCGCCGCTCGGAGGAGTTCATCCGGGCCCTGCGCGCCGTCTGGACCGAGGACCACGCCGAGCTGGCCGGCGACTTCTACCGGATCCGGGACTTCTCCCTCAAACCCAAGCCGCTCAACACCGCCGAACGCCCGCACCCGGAGATCTTCCAGGGCGGCAACTCCACGGCCGCCCGCGCCATGGCCGGCCGCGTGTCCGACTGGTACTTCAGCAACGGCAAGGACTTCGACGGCGTCACCGACCAGATCCAGGACGTGGCCCGGTCCGCGGCCGCCGCGGGCCGCACCGCGCCGAAGTTCGGACTCAACGGCTTCCTCATCGCCCGTGACACCGAGGCCGAGGCCCGCGAGACCCTCCGGGAGATCGTCGCCAAGGCCGACTCCGAGGCCGTCGAGGGCTTCGGCGCCGCCGTCAAGCAGGCCGGACGGTCCGCCGCCGACGGCAAGGGCATGTGGCAGGACTCCTCCTTCGAGGACCTCGTCCAGTACAACGACGGCTTCCGCACGGGGCTGATCGGCACCCCGGAACAGATCGCCGAGCGGATCGTCGCCTACAAGCGGCTCGGCGTCGACCTCCTCCTCCTCGGCTTCCTGCACTACCTGGAGGAGGTCGAGTACTTCGGCAAGAAGGTGCTGCCCCTCGTCCGCGAACTGGAGGCCCAGCAGCCCGTTCCCGAACCCGCCCGCTCCTGAACCACCGCACACACCCGTACCGCACCACATCCACATGGAGAGGTCCACGATGAGCACCGTCGCACCCACCGACTGGCAGACCCGCCCCGCCCCCCAGGACGCCCAGGGCTGGATCGCCCGCGCCAACGAGGTCGCCGCGGTCCTGGCCACCGACGCCGCCGCCCGCGACAAGGCCGGCGCCACGCCCCACGCCGAGGTCCGGCTCCTGAAGGACTCCGGCCTCGTCACCCTCCTCGGCCCCGCGGAGCACGGCGGCGCCGGCCAGGACTGGACCACCGCCTACCGCGTCGTGCGAGAGGTCTCCAAGGCCGACGGCTCCATCGGCCAGCTCCTCGGCTACCACTACCTGTGGAACTGGGCCGCCCGCCTGGTCGGCACCCAGGAGCAGTGGGAGCACGTCGAGGCCGAAGCCGCCCGCAACCAGTGGTTCTTCGGCGGCGCCGTCAACCCGCGCGACAACGACGTGACCGTCACCGAGGACGGCGACGACCTCCTCTTCACCGGCCGCAAGACCTTCTCCACCGGCAGCAGGGTCTCCGACGTCACCGTGCTGGAAGGAGTCCTGGAGGGCACCGACACGCACGTCTTCGCCATCGTCCCCTCCGACAGCGAGGGGCTGACCTTCCACGACGACTGGGACAACATCGGACAGCGGCTCACCGAGAGCGGCGGCGTCACCCTCGACGGCGTACGCACCCCATGGTCCTCGGCCGCCGGATTCGTGGACAAGGAGTTCCGGCCCCGGACGTACAACACCCTCAACGTCCCCGTCATCCAGCTGGTCTTCGTCAGCTTCTACCTGGGCATCGCCGCCGGAGCCCTGGAGACGGCGGCCACGTACACCCGCACCAAGTCCCGCTCCTGGCTGCACGGCGGCTACGACAAGGCCGTCGACGAGCCGTACGTCATCGACATCTACGGCGACCTCACCGCGAAGCTCTGGGCCGTGGAGGCCCTGGCCGACGCCGTCGCCCTCGAAGGCCAGGAACTGCACGAGGACCCCGACGCCGTCACCGAGCAGAGCCGCGGCGCGTTCGAGGTCCGTGTCGCCGCGGTCAAGGCCCGTGCCACCGACGTCGCCCTGGAGGTCACCAGCAGGATCTTCGAGGTCACCGGTGCCCGTGCCACCGCCTCCGCCGAGGGCCTCGACCGCTTCTGGCGCAACGTCCGCACCCACACCCTGCACGACCCGGTCGCCTACAAGCGGCGCGAGGTCGGCCGGCACGTCCTCACCGGAGAGCTGCCCGAGCCCACCTGGTACTCCTGACCGCCGCCCGGCGTGCCCGTACCGCACGGGCACGCCGGGCCCCTGCCCGCCCTCATGGAAAGAGGCCCCATGGCCACCGTCCTGTCCGTCTCGGGAAGCCCCTCCGCCACCTCCCGCACCGCCCGGCTGCTGCGCCACCTCGACGCGCGGCTCGTCGCCCGGGGCCACACGGTCGTACCGCTCGACGTCCGCACACTGCCCGCCGACGCCCTGCTGCGCGCCGACTTCGGACACCCGGCGGTGGCCGGGGCCCTGGACCTGTTCGCCGCGGCCGACGGCGTCGTCATCGGCACACCCGTCTACAAGGCCGCCTACTCGGGCCTGCTGAAGTCCCTCCTCGACCTGCTCCCGCAGTACGCCCTGACCGGGAAGACCGTCCTGCCGCTCGCCACCGGCGGCAGCACCGCGCACGTCCTGGCCATCGACTACGCGCTGCGCCCGGTCCTCAGCTCGATGGGCGCCGCCCACATCACCCAGGGCTGGTTCGTCCTGGACCGGCACATCGCGGTGTCCGCCGACGGAGCCGTCACCGTCGACGCCGCCGACGACGAGGCGCTCGGCGCGATCGTCGACGGGTTCGCGGCCGCGCTCGAGAGCCCCACACCGGTGGCCGTCCATGGCTGAGATCATCCGCGACGCCGCCCAGGCGCTGAAGAAGGCCGCCGAACTGGCCGCGGAATTCCGCCCGGGAGCCCCACGGCGCGACGCCGAACGCCTGCTGCCCCGCGCCGAACTGGACAAGCTGTCCGCGTCCGGCCTGCTGGCCGTGACCGTCCCCGCGGACCACGGCGGCGCGGACGTCGGCGCGGTCACCCTCGCCCGGGTCTTCCGGCTGCTCGCCTCGGCCGACGCCAGCCTCGCGCAGATCCCCCAGAGCCACTTCGCGTACGTCAACGTGATCCGCAGACAGGGCACACCGGAGCAACAGGCCTTCTTCTACGGCGAACTGCTGGCCGGCAAGCGACTCGGCAACGCCCAGTCGGAGGCCGGCACCCGGCACATCCAGGACATCCGCACCCGGCTGGAACCCGCCCCCGACGGCTCGTACCTGCTGACCGGCGTGAAGAACTACGCGACCGGCGCCCTCTTCGCCGACTGGATCCCCGTGCTCGCCCTCGGCCCCGACGAGAAGCTGTACGTCGCCTACGTCCCGGCCGGCGCACCCGGCGTCACCGTCGTCGACGACTGGGACGGCATGGGCCAGCGCACCACCGCCAGCGGGACGGTGCGGCTGGAGGGTGTGCCGGTGCCCGCCGACCGGGTGTTCGCCCACCATCTGACCTTCGAGGGCCCTCAGCTGCACGGAGCGGTCGCGCAGTTGCTGCACGCCGCGATCGACGCCGGGATCGCGGCCGGGGCGCTGGCCGAAGCGGCGGACTTCGTCCGGACGAAGAGCCGCCCCTGGTTCGAGAGCGGGTACGACACCGCGGCCGAGGATCCCCTGCTCATCCAGCGGTTCGGCGAACTCGACCTCCGGGTACGGGCCACCGACGCGCTCCTGGACACGGCGGCCCGCGCAGTGGACACCGCCCAGGCCACCCTGACCGACGAGACCGCCGCAGAGGCGTCCCTCGCCGTCGCCGCCGCCAAGGTGTACGCGGCGGGCGCCGCCGTCGAGGTGGCGGGAGCCCTCTTCGAGGTGGCCGGCACCCGCTCCGCCCTCGACTCGCTCAATCTGCACCGGCACTGGCGTGACGCCCGCACCCACACCCTCCACGACCCGGCCCGCTGGAAGATCCAGCACCTCGGCCGCCACGCCCTCAACGGCACCCGCCCACCCCGCCACGGCCTGCTGTGACACCCCCGATCGGAGATCACCGGTGACTCTCACCTTCCACTGGTTCCTGCCCACCAACGGCGACAGCCGCCACGTCGTCGGAGGCGGCCACGGCACCCCCGTCACCGCGGCGGGCGGCGACCGCCCGCCGACCGTCCGCTACCTCGCCCAGATCGCCCGCGCCGCCGAGGACCTCGGCTTCGAGGGGGTCCTGACGCCCACCGGCGCCTGGTGCGAGGACGCCTGGCTGACCACCGCCATGGTCAGCCAGCACACCGAGCGGCTGAAGTTCCTGGTCGCCTTCCGGCCCGGCTTCGTCTCGCCCACGCTCGCCGCGCAGATGGCCGCCACCTATCAGCGCCAGACCGGGGGACGGCTGCTGCTCAACGTGGTGACGGGCGGGGAGAGCCACGAGCAGCGTGCCTACGGGGACTTCCTCGACAAGGACGCGCGCTACGCCCGTACCGGTGAGTTCCTGGAGATCGTCCGGGACCTGTGGGACGGCAGGACGGTGAATCTGAAGGGCGAGCACCTCACCGTCGAGGACGCCCGGCTCACCCGGGTTCCCGACCCGGTGCCCGAGGTGTACTTCGGCGGCTCCTCGCCCGCCGCCGGCGTGGTCGCGGCCCGGCACGCGGACGTCTACCTCACCTGGGGCGAAGCACCCGCCCAGGTCGCCGGGAAGATCGCCTGGATACGGGGGCTCGCCGAGCGCCAGGGACGCACCCCGCGCTTCGGTATCCGGCTGCACGTCATCGCCCGGGACACCTCCGAGCAGGCCTGGGCCGAGGCGGACCGCCTCCTGGCGGGCTTCGACCCCGCCACGGTGCGCTCCGTCCAGGAGGGTCTGGCCCGCAGCGAGTCCGACGGGCAGAAGCGGATGCTCGCCCTGCACGGCGGCAGCCGCGACGGCCTGGAGATCCACCCCAACCTGTGGGCGGGCATCGGCCTGGTCCGCGGCGGGGCGGGCACCGCGCTCGTCGGCAGCCACGAGGAGATCGCCGAGCGCATCGAGGAGTACCACCGCCTCGGCATCGACGAGTTCATCCTCTCCGGATACCCGCACCTGGAGGAGGCGTACTGGTTCGGCGAGGGCGTCCTGCCCCGGCTCGCGGCCCGCGGCCTCTGGGCCCACCCGGACGGCCCGGCCGATCCCGGCCCCGCCCAGGTCCCCTTCGCCGAGGCCCCGTCCGGGGCCTGAGGGCCGGGCCCCGGGCCCTGCGGGGCCCAGGGCCCGGGGCCCGGGCCCCGGGTCACTCCCAGAGCGTGGAGGCCGCCTCGCGCCGGAGGACCGGGGCGATCTCCTCGGCGAACCGCTCGAGCGTCTCCAGCTGTTCGCCGTGCGACAGGCCGAAACCGTCCACGGTGATCGACTGCAGGTCGTGCCGGTACACCGCGTGGTAGCCGAGGACCTTGTCGATGATCTGCTGAGGCGAGCCGATGAGCTGCGGCCCGTTCGTGATCGCGTCCTCGATCGTGCGGAACGGGGTGTTGTAGCCGGCCCTGCCTTCCAGGTGCGGCTTGAAGGACTGGGCGACCTTTGCCTCGTACAGCTCCTTGTAGCGCTCGACCGCCTGCCGCGGGGTGTCGGCGATCAGCAGCCCGCCCGACCCCGCCGCCACCCGTGCTCCCGCCGGGTCGTGCCCGTACGCCTCGAACCGCTCCCGGTAGTGGGCGATCAGCCGGGCGTACGCCTCACGGGGCTGGACCGCGTTGGCCGTGAAGAGCGGATCACCGTGCTTCGCCGCGAGTTCGGGGGAGTTGAGGCTGGTCGCCGAGCCGTGCCAGACGCGCGGCGCACCGGCGTACGGACGCGGCACGGTCGTCACGTTCTTCAGCGGCGGACGGAACTCGCCCTCCCAGTCCACCCCTTCCTCGGTCCACAGCCGCCGCAGCAGCTCGTACTTCTCTTTCTGCAGATCCCACTGCCGCCGCTCGTCCAGCCCGAACAGGTCGAAGTGACCGGCCTCCGCGCCCTTGCCCACGACCAGCTCGATCCGGCCCCGGGCGATCTGGTCGAGTGTCGCGAAGTCCTCCGCCACCCGTACCGGATCGAGGATCGCGACGACCGTGACCCCCGTCAGCAGTCGTATGGTGCTGGTCCGGGCGGCCAGCGCGCCCAGCACCACTCCGGGACTGGACGAGAGGAACGGCCCCGCGTGCCGCTCCCCGACCGCGTACGCGTCGAAGCCGAGGCGCTCCGCCGCCACCCCGGTCTCGATCACCTCGCGGAACCGTTCCGAGGCCGGGGGGAGCTCACCCGTCAACGGGTGCGGGGCGTGGCCGACGAGGGAGAGTACGGAGAACTTCACAGCGGTGGTTCCTTCCGTGGTGTGCCGGGGGAGTGGAGCGTCGGATTCAGGCCAGGCCGAGGTGGCCGCGCAGGGTCCGGGCGGTGTACTCGGTGCGGAAGAGCCCGCGCCGCTGCAGGACGGGCACCAGGCCGGCGGCGATCGCGTCGAGATCGTCCGGGAGCACGGCGGGCCGCAGCCGGAACCCATCGGCGCCCCCCTCGCGGAACCACTCCTCGAGAAGGTCGGCCAGCCCCTCCGGCGTGCCGGTGAAGACCGCCGCGTCCGAGGTGAAGGGAGCGCCCGCGGCCTCGTCGAGCCGCGCCTTGCGCTCGTCGGCAGCTTCCTGGCCGGCGGCCAGCACGACGTTCAGGTCGGCGAACACGCGCAGCGAACCCGCCGGCCGTCCCGCTTCCTCCCGCAGGGTCTCCACCTCCTTCCGGATGGCGACGAGTCCGGCCGTGTCCGCGGGGGTCACGAAGACGACATCGGCATGGGCTGCGGCCAGCCGGTAGGGGACCGTGGCGTGTGCGAGCACCGCGAGCGGAGGCCTGCTCTGCACGGGGTGTACGGCGGTGCCCCAGGCCGCGGTCGCGGCGGCCAGGAACTCATCGGCCCGCGCGAACAGTTCGGCCACCCGGCGGTCTCCCTCGGGCGTCCCGAGCAGAGCCACCAGCCGGGCGTGCTCGGGATTGCTCGTCGTCGCCCGCGGCCTTACCCCCGCCCGTCCCGCGCTCAGCCGGTCGAGCGTCGCGATCCTCGTCGCCCACGTCTCGGGATCGCCCGTGGCCGGCCCCAGGGGGACGAGCCCGATCAGGTCGGTGACGGTGGCCGCGTGCGCGAGCAGCAGGGCGGAGTCGAGCCGTCCGGGCCCGTCCTCCACGGTGACGAAGTCCAGCAGTCCCGCCTCGGCGCCGCGCACCAGCGACGCGTACTCCTCGGGCGCGAACGGCCGTGCGGGTGCGGCAGGATGGGACCCGGCACCGTTGAGTGCCGCCGACAGGTGGAATCCCTCTTGTACGGTCATCCTTCCACTGTCCCCGCGTCACATTGCGCCCGTGTGGCAGCAATATGGCACGGCACGGGCGCACGCCGAAGGGGCGGCTCCCTCCGGAGCCGCCCCTTCGTTCCGTACGGACCGTCAGCGCCCGTCGGCCAGCATGTCCTCGACCTTGGCCCGGATGTCGTCCGTCGCCAGCCCGCGGATCGTCAGCGTCGTCCGGCGGCGCAGCACGTCGTCCGCCGTCTCGGCCCACTCGCGGTCCCGCGCGTACGCCACCTGCGCCCAGATCTCCGGGGCGTCGGGGTGGATGCGCTCGGCCAGCGCCTGGTTGTCGTTCGCCAGCCGCGCGATGTCGAAGGAGAGCGAGCCGTAGTGGGTCGCGAGGTGCCGGGCCGTGTCGGCGGCCATCCGCGGCCCCGGCGTACCGCCGTCGACCAGCAGCCGGTGCGCGACCGCGTTCGGGTTCGCGATACCGGGCAGAGGCACCTTCTTCGGCAGCCGCGCCATCGGCTCCATGTCCTCGGCGAGGGGGTGCCCGGGAAGCGCGGCCAGCTTGTTCATCACCGTACGGCCGATGTGGCGGAACGTCGTCCACTTGCCGCCCGCGACCGACAGCATCCCGCCGCGGCCCTCGGTGACGACCGTCTCCCGCTTCGCCTTGGACGTGCTGCCCGGACCGCCGGGCAGCACCCGCAGCCCCGCGAAGGAGTACGTGATCAGGTCGCGGGACAGCTGCTGGTCCCGGACGGAGAACGCCGCCTCGTCCAGGATCTGCGCCGTGTCCTTCTCGGTGACCGCGACATCGGCCGGATCGCCCTCGTACTCCTCGTCGGTCGTACCGAGCAGCAGCATGTCCTCCCACGGCAGGGCGAACGTGATCCGGTACTTGTCGATCGGCGTCGCCAGCGCGGCCTTCCACGGGCGGGTGCGCTTGAGGACGAGGTGCGCGCCCTTGGACAGACGGATGGACGGCGCCGCGTTCGGGTCCTCCAGCTTCCGCAGGTGGTCGACCCACGGGCCGGTGGCGTTCAGCACGAGGCGTGCGTCGACGCCGAACTCCGTACCGTCCTGACGGTCCTCGAGCTCGGCGCCGGTGACCCGGCCCTTGGTGAAGCGCAGCCCGGTCACCGCGGCGTGGTTGAGGACGACGGCGCCCGCGTCGACGGCCGCGCGGACCGTCATCAGCGCCATCCGGGCGTCGTTCATCTGGTCGTCGCCGTAGACCGCGACGGCCTTGAGGTTGTCCGTACGCAGCTCGGGTACGTCGCGCTGCGCCCGGGCCGGGCTGATCACATGGCCGACGCCGTCGCCGAACGCGGACAGCGCCGAGTAGGCGAAGACGCCCGCGCCGAGCTTGGCGGCGCCGTGCGGGCCGCCCTTGTAGACGGGCAGGTAGAAGGTGAGCGGGTTGGCCAGGTGCGGGGCGACCTGGCGGGACACCGCGCGCCGCTCGAAGTGGTTCTCCGCGACCAGCTTCACCGCGCCGGTCTGGAGGTAGCGCAGACCGCCGTGGAGCAGCTTGGAGGAGGCGGAGGAGGTGGCGCCGGCGAAGTCGCCGGCGTCCACCAGGGCCACCCGCAGTCCGGACTGCGCGGCATGCCAGGCGGTGGAGATGCCCAGGATGCCGCCGCCGATCACCAGGAGGTCGTACGTCGCCTTGGAAAGCTGCTCCCGGGTCTCGGCACGGCTCGGGAGGGAGCCGGAGGCCGGATGCGTCCCGAGGGCGGGGACGCTCTGCAGGGTGGTCATGTCGATTGCTCCTCAGCTCTCTTCGTCCTCGATCCAGCCCATGGTCCGTTCGACGGCCTTGAGCCAGCTCTTGTACTCGCGGTCACGCGTGGCCGCGTCCATGCGGGGTGTCCACTCGGCGGCACGGCGCCAGTTGGCGCGCAGTGCGTCGGTGTCCGGCCAGAAGCCGACGGCGAGACCGGCGGCGTAGGCGGCGCCGAGGCAGGTGGTCTCGGCGACCATGGGGCGCACCACGGGCGCGTCCAGGAAGTCGGAGAGCGTCTGCATCAGCAGGTTGTTGGAGGTCATGCCGCCGTCGACCTTGAGCGCGGTCAGTTCGACGCCGGAGTCCTTGGTCATGGCGTCGCTGATCTCGCGGGTCTGCCAGGCGGTGGCCTCGAGCACGGCCCGGGCGATGTGCGCCTTGGTCACGTAGCGGGTGAGACCCGCGATGACACCGCGGGCGTCGGGGCGCCAGTACGGGGCGAACAGGCCGGAGAACGCGGGCACGAAGTACGCGCCGCCGTTGTCCTCGACCGAGGAGGCCAGCGTCTCGATCTCGGCCGCGGACTTGATCAGGCCCATCTGGTCGCGCATCCACTGCACCAGCGAACCGGTGACGGCGATGGACCCTTCGAGGGCGTAGACCGGCTTGTTGTCGCCGATCTGGTAGCCGACGGTCGTCAGCAGCCCGTTGTACGAGTTCACCGGGGTGTGGCCGGTGTTCATCAGCATGAAGGTGCCGGTGCCGTACGTGGACTTGGCCTCGCCCTGGGCGAAACAGGTCTGGCCGAACAGCGCGGCCTGCTGGTCGCCGAGCGCGGAGGCCACCGGGACCCCGTCGAGGACGCCGCCCTTGGCGGTGCCGTACACCTCGGCGGAGGACCGGATCTCCGGCAGGACGGCGGACGGGATCTCCAGCGACTGGACGATCTTGTCGTCCCACTGCATCGAGTGGAGGTTCATCAGGAGGGTGCGCGAGGCGTTGGTGACGTCGGTGACGTGGACGCCGCCGTCGGTGCCGCCGGTCAGGTTCCAGATGACCCAGGAGTCCATGGTGCCGAAGAGGATGTCGCCCCGCTCGGCGCGCTCGCGCAGCCCCTCGACGTTGTCGAGCAGCCAGCGGACCTTCGGTCCGGCGAAGTACGACGCGAGCGGCAGGCCCGTCTCGCGGCGGAAGCGGTCCTGGCCGACGTTGCGGCCGAGCTCCTTGCAGAGGGCGTCGGTGCGGGTGTCCTGCCAGACGAGGGCGTTGTGGACGGGCTCACCGGTGTTCTTGTCCCAGAGCAGGGTGGTCTCGCGCTGGTTGGTGATGCCGATCGCCTTGACGTCGGCGGACGTGATGCCGGCCTTGACGATCGCCCCCGCGACGACCTCCTGGACGTTCTCCCAGATCTCGGCCGCGTTGTGCTCGACCCAGCCGGGCTTGGGGAAGATCTGCTCGTGCTCCTTCTGGTCGACGGAGACGATCCGGCCGTCCTTGTCGAAGACGATGCAGCGACTGGACGTGGTGCCCTGGTCGATGGCCGCGATGAACGGGCCGGTGGTGTGTGCGTCGGTCACGGTTGGCTCCCGGAAGTCTGTGGCGTGTGCAGATGTGGCTCAGGCGAAGGCGAGGTTGTAGAGCCCGCCGGCCAATGCGGCCCCGATGAGCGGTCCTACCACCGGTACCCAGGCGTAGCCCCAGTCCGACCCGCCCTTGTTCGGGAGTGGCAGCAACGCGTGCACGATCCGCGGACCGAGGTCGCGCACCGGGTTGATCGCGTAGCCGGTCGGGCCGCCGAGCGACAGGCCGATGCCGACGACCACCAGTGCGGTGATCAGGGCACCGAGCACGCCGAGGCCGTTGCCCTCGTCGTTGAGGCCCTGGGTGAGGATCGCAAGGACCAGTACGAAGGTGGCGATGACCTCCGTGACCACGTTCTGCACCGCGTGCCGGATCTCCGGACCCGTGGTGAAGACGCCGAGCACGGGGCCGGCCTTCGGCGCGGCCGACTGGTCGACCATGCCCTCCTCGGCCGGCTGGTCCTTCACGATCTCGGGATCCGTGAGGTGCGCGTGGAACTGTCCGTAGTAGACGGCCCAGATGAGCACGGCACCGATCATCGCGCCGAGCAGTTCGGAGGCGAGGTACAGGGGCACATCGCTCCACGCGGTGCCTCCCTGGATCGCGAGGCCGATCGTGACCGCCGGATTGAGGTGCGCGCCGGAGACTCCGGAGGCGATGTAGGCGCCCGTGAGCACGGCGAACCCCCACCCGAAGGTGATGGCCAGCCAGCCGGCGTTCTGCGCCTTGGAGCGCTTGAGCGTGACGGCGGCACAGACACCGCCGCCGAGCAGGATGAGTATGGCGGTACCGATGGTCTCGCCGATGAAGATGTCGGAGCTGGACACCCGCGACTCCTTTGTCCTTCGTCCAGGGGAAGGCGAAACACCGGGTCCCTCCGGTGGATCGCGGCCCCAGATGGGTACCTGTCGAGGACGGGCACATCACCTGTAGGGCTTGACCGGCCCTCGGCACTGTCACACCCTAACGCGTATTGCCGTTAGGTGTTCGGCAATGCCGACCGGTGAGCGGCAATGTTTCTCCCCGCCGGGTGGTGAGTCAAGAGGTCTGTGACGCGCGACTCGATCGTTACCGGGCCGCGGGGGTGCTCAGAAGCGTCCGGCACCCAGGTCCCGGGAGACGGCGCGGGCGCAGTCCCGTACGGCCGCGACGAGCTCGGGCCGCAGGCCACCGCCGACGCAGACGCGCTCCACGGCGCCCGTCACGGCCACGGCGCCGACCGGCATCCTGCGCCGGTCGTGGATGGGTGCGGCCACCGCCGCCACGCCCTCCCAGGTCTCCTCGACGTCTGCCGCCCAGCCCTGCGCCCGGATCAGGTCGAGCAGTGACTCGAACTCGTCCGCGTCCGTGACGGTGCGTGGCGTGAAGGACCGCCGTTCCACCTCGGTGGCCTCGCTGTGCGCGACCGGGTCGTAGGCGGCGAGGACCTTGCCCAGGGCGGTGGAGTGCAGCGGCTGCATGGCGCCGACCTCGAGTACCTGACGGCTGTCGTCGGGCCGGAAGACGTGGTGGACGATCAGGACCCCGCGCTGGTGCAGCACGCCCAGGTGGACGCTCTCGCCGCTGGAGCGGGCCAGGTCGTCGGTCCACACCAGCGCGCGCGCCCGCAGTTCGTGCACGTCGAGATAGCTGTTGCCGAGGCGCAGCAGCTCGGCGCCGAGCTGGTACCGGCCGGACGCGGTGTCCTGCTCGACGAAGCCCTCGTGCTGGAGGGTGCGCAGAATGCCGTGCGCGGTACCTTTGGCCAGGCCCAGCGACGACGAGATGTCGGACAGGCCGAGCCGGCGCTCGCCGCCTGCCAGCAGACGCAGCATCGCCGCTGCCCGCTCGAGCGACTGGATGTTCTTCGCCATCGCGCCGTACTCCTCCACCTCGGTTCGACAATGCTGAACACTATCGGTCGATGCCGACCTCTGTCCGGTGGCGCGAAGATTACGCGTCACTCTGTGAGGGGGGCCGTTCACCGCACAGCATGCAGTCCGCCCCGTGGGACGCGATGACCGGCCCGGCCGCCTCCCGGCTACGCTGGCCGCGTGTCCCCCTCCACAGAGGGGCGCAAAGCCGACAGCCGTCGCATCCCAGGGAGAACATCCATGGCCTCGTTGCCGACCCCCTCAGCTGACAGCCGGAACCGAGCCGCAGCGCTCCGTGAGGCGCTCGCCACCCGGGTGGTGGTGGCCGACGGTGCCATGGGCACCATGCTCCAGGCCCAGGACCCCACCCTCGAGGACTTCGAGAACCTCGAGGGCTGCAACGAGATCCTGAACGTCACCCGCCCCGACATCGTCCGTTCGGTGCACGAGGAGTACTTCGCGGTCGGCGTGGACTGCGTCGAGACGAACACCTTCGGAGCCAACGCCTCCGCCCTGGGCGAGTACGACATCCCCGGCAGGATCCACGAGCTCTCCGAGGCCGGCGCGGCCATCGCCCGCGAGGTCGCCGACCGGTTCACCGAATCCACCGGGCAGCAGCGCTGGGTGCTCGGCTCCATCGGCCCCGGCACGAAGCTGCCGACGCTGGGACACGCCCCCTACACGGTCCTGCGTGACGGTTTCCAGCAGAACGCCGAGGGCCTGATCGCCGGCGGTGCCGACGCGCTCATCATCGAGACGACGCAGGACCTCCTGCAGACCAAGGCCGCCGTGCTGGGCGCCCGGCGCGCCCTGGAGGCGATGGGCAGCGACCTCCTGGTGCTGTGCTCACTGGCCTTCGAGACGACCGGCACCATGCTGCTCGGTTCCGAGATCGGTGCCGCGCTGACCGCGCTCGAACCGCTCGGCGTCGACATGATCGGCCTGAACTGCTCGACCGGCCCCGCCGAGATGAGCGAGCACCTGCGCTACCTCACGCGCCACTCCCGCATCCCGCTGCTCTGCATGCCGAACGCCGGGCTGCCGGTGCTCACCAAGGACGGCGCGCACTTCCCGCTCGACGCGGAGGGCCTGGCCGACGCCCAGGAGACCTTCGTCCAGGAGTACGGCCTCTCGCTCGTCGGTGGTTGCTGCGGTACGACACCTGAGCACCTGCGTCAGCTCGTCGAGCGTGTCCGTGGTGCCGAGCTCACCCCTCGTGCTCCGCGTCCTGAGCCGGGTGCGGCCTCGCTCTATCAGACGGTCCCGTTCCGTCAGGACACCTCGTATCTGGCGATCGGTGAGCGGACGAACGCCAACGGGTCGAAGAAGTTCCGTGAGGCGATGCTGGGGGGCCGCTGGGACGACTGTGTGGAGATGGCCCGAGACCAGATCCGCGAGGGTGCGCACATGCTCGATCTGTGTGTCGACTATGTGGGGCGTGACGGTGTCGCCGACATGGAGGAGCTGGCGGGCCGGTTCGCCACCGCTTCCACCTTGCCGATCGTCCTCGACTCCACGGAGTTGCCCGTCCTGCGTGCCGGTCTGGAGAAGCTGGGCGGACGTGCGGTGCTGAACTCGGTCAACTACGAGGACGGCGACGGACCGGAGTCCCGTTTCGCGAAGGTCAGCGCGCTGGCCTCGGAGCACGGGGCGGCGCTGATCGCGCTGACCATCGACGAGGAGGGCCAGGCCCGCACCGTCGAGCACAAGGTCGCCGTCGCCGAGCGGCTCATCGAGGATCTCACCACGAACTGGGGGATCCATGAGGCGGACATCCTCATCGACTGTCTGACCTTCACCATCTGCACGGGCCAGGAGGAGTCCCGTAAGGACGGGATCGCGACGATCGGCGCGATCCGTGAGCTGAAGCGGCGCCACCCCGAGGTGCAGACCACCCTGGGTCTGTCCAACATCTCCTTCGGTCTGAACCCGGCCGCCCGTGTGGTCCTGAACTCCGTCTTCCTCGACGAGTGTGTGAAGGCGGGTCTGGACTCCGCGATCGTGCACGCCTCGAAGATCGTGCCGATCGCCCGGCTGGAGGAGGAGCAGGTCAAGGTTGCTCTCGACCTGATCCATGACCGCCGGGAGGAGGGGTACGACCCCCTGCAGCGGCTCATGGAGCTCTTCGAGGGCGTCAACATGAAGTCGATGAAGCAGGGCAGGGCCGAGGAGCTCCTCGCCCTGCCGCTGGACGAGCGGCTCCAGCGCCGCATCATCGACGGTGAGAAGAACGGTCTGGAGAGTGACCTCGAGGAGGCCCTGCGGACCCGCCCCGCCCTCGACATCGTCAACGACACCCTCCTGGAGGGCATGAAGGTCGTCGGCGAGCTCTTCGGCTCCGGCCAGATGCAGTTGCCCTTCGTGCTCCAGTCCGCGGAGGTCATGAAGACCGCGGTCGCCTATCTGGAGCCGCACATGGAGAAGTCGGACGCCGAGGGCAAGGGCACCATCGTGCTCGCCACCGTCCGCGGCGACGTCCACGACATCGGCAAGAACCTCGTCGACATCATCCTGTCCAACAACGGCTTCAACGTGGTCAACCTGGGCATCAAACAGCCCGTCTCCGCGATCCTGGACGCCGCCGAGGAACACCGCGCCGACGTCATCGGCATGTCGGGCCTCCTGGTGAAGTCCACCGTGATCATGAAGGAGAACCTGGAAGAGCTCAACCAGCGCAAGCTGGCGGCCGACTACCCGGTGATCCTCGGCGGCGCCGCCCTCACCCGCGCCTACGTCGAACAGGACCTCCACGAGATCTACGAGGGCGAAGTCCGCTACGCACGCGACGCGTTCGAAGGCCTGCGCCTGATGGACGCCCTCATCGCGGTCAAACGCGGCGTACCGGGCGCCACCCTCCCCGAGCTGAAGCAGCGCCGTGTGCCCAAGCGGGACACCCCGCTGATCGAGGCCGACGAGCCGGAGGAGGGCGTACGGTCCGACGTCTCGGTCACCAACCCGGTTCCCGAGCCGCCCTTCTGGGGCACCCGCGTCGTCAAGGGCATCCAGCTCAAGGAGTACGCCTCCTGGCTCGACGAAGGCGCGCTCTTCAAGGGCCAGTGGGGCCTCAAGCAGACCCGCGCCGGTGACGGACCGACCTACGAGGAGCTCGTGGAGCAGGAGGGCAGGCCGCACCTGCGCGGCTGGCTCGACAAGCTGCACACCGAGAACCTGCTGGAGGCGGCCGTCGTCTACGGCTACTTCCCCTGCGTCTCCAAGGGTGACGACCTGATCCTGCTGCACGAGGACGGCTCGGAGCGCACCCGCTTCACCTTCCCGCGCCAGCGCCGCGGCCGCCGCCTCTGCCTGGCGGACTTCTTCCGCCCCGAGGAGTCCGGCGAGACGGACGTGATCGGCCTCCAGGTCGTCACCGTCGGCTCGAAGATCGGCGGGGCGACGGCCGAGCTCTTCGAGTCGAACTCCTACCGCGACTACCTGGAGCTGCACGGGCTGTCCGTGCAGCTGGCCGAGGCGCTCGCCGAGTACTGGCACGCGCGGGTCCGCAGCGAGCTCGGCTTCGCCGGCGAGGACCCGTCCGACGTCGAGGACATGTTCGCGCTGAAGTACCGCGGGGCGCGCTTCTCCCTGGGCTACGGGGCCTGCCCCGACCTGGAGGACCGGGCGAAGATCGCCGAGCTCCTGGAGCCCGAGCGGATCGGGGTGAAGCTCTCCGAGGAGTTCCAGCTGCACCCCGAGCAGTCCACCGACGCGATCGTCATCCATCACCCGGAGGCGAAGTACTTCAACGCACGGTAAGCGACCGTTCAACGCGCGGTAATCCCCCACTCCGCGCGCCGTACGGGCACGAGTCGTAGAATGGTCGGTCCAGTGCAGGCCGGTCGCCGTTCCCACCGGGAAGGCGGCCGGCCTTCTCGTCCCTCATGGAGGTGTGCCGGATGACCAGTACGGTCCCCGCGTCCCTGACCCGCACGGCCGAAGGGTCGGCACTGCAAGCCGTCCTTCTCGACATGGACGGCACACTGGTCGACACCGAAGGATTCTGGTGGGACGTGGAGGTCGAGGTCTTCGCCGACCTCGGTCACCGGCTGGACGAGGCCTGGCGCGAGGTGGTGGTCGGCGGGCCCATGACCCGCAGCGCCGGCTACCTCATCGAGGTCACCGGTGCCGACATCTCCCTCGAGAAGCTCACCGTGCTGCTCAACGACCGGTTCGAGAAGCGCATCGGACACGGGGTGCCGCTGATGCCGGGCGCCGCCCGGCTGCTCGCCGAACTCGCGGCGCACGAGGTGCCGACCGCCCTGGTCTCCGCCTCGCACCGGCGCATCATCGACCGGGTTCTGGACTCCGTCGGCCGCCACCACTTCGCGCTCACGGTGGCGGGGGACGAGGTGACCCGTACGAAGCCCCACCCCGAGCCCTACCTCGTGGCGGCGGCGGGCTTCGGGGCGGATCCCTGGCGCTGCGCGGTCGTCGAGGACACCGCGACGGGAGTCGCCGCGGCCGAGGCGGCGGGCTGCCGCGTCGTCGCCGTGCCGTCGGTGGCGCCGATCGCGCCCGCGCACGGAAGAGCGGTCGTGTCCTCCCTGGAGCAGGTGGACCTCGCCTTCCTGCGGGGTCTGATCGCTGATGAGTGACAGCCGGTGCACGGAGGGCTCGCGCACACCGGAGAATCAGGTCCATGTCAATGTGCACCATGAGGCGCAAAGGTGTGATATTCATCACCCGGCGTGACGTGTAGGGCGCCTCCGGGTCGCCCTGGCCGCCCGTTTCATGACCCCATACGTCCGGGTTGATGGGCTCGTGTGCGAAACATTCCCGAGCGTGACATGGACAACCCGTCATCGGTGATCACCGAATGAATACGCGGCCGATCCCCACCGGTCAAGTCGAACTGCGGCGCCTACTAATCTCAGTTTTCTCACATGCCGGAATGAGGGAGAACGTCCAGATGAACCGCAAGACGCTGGTGCTGCCGGCCGTAGTGGGCCTGCTCGCGCCCGTGCTCGCCGCCTGTGGCGGGTCGGACGGCGGGGGCGATGCCATCGTGGTCGGGACGACGGACCAGTTCATCGCCTCGAAGGACAACCCGGCCCCGCTCGACCCGGCGATCGGCTACGAGGCCGGTGTCTGGAACCTGCTGCGCCAGACCGTGCAGACTCTGACCCACATACCGCGGGGCGGCGGCGAGCCGGTCCCCGAGGCTGCCGAGAGCTGCACCTTCACGGACACGGCGAACGAGAGCTACCGCTGCACGTTGCGTGACGGACTCACCTTCGCCGACGGCACCCCCGTCACCCCGGAGGACGTGAAGTACTCCATCCAGCGCGTGATCGACATCAAGGACGAGAGCGGCCCGGTCGGCCTGCTCGCCAACATCGACACGGTCGAGACCAAGGGCGAGAAGGAGATCGTCTTCCACCTGAAGACCTCGGACGCCACCTTCCCCTACAAGCTCGCCACGCCGCCCGCCGGCATCGTCCAGAAGGACAAGTACCCGGCGAAGGGGGCCCGCGAGGGCTTCCAGGTCGACGGATCCGGCCCTTACACGATGAAGCCCGAGGTCAAGGGCGACCAGCTCGTCAAGGTGGTCTTCACCAAGAACCCGAAGTACAAGGGTGATCTGAAGATCAGGAACGAGAAGGTCGAGATGGACCTCTTCCCCGACGCGGCGGCGATGGGCAAGGCGCTCGACGACAAGAAGATCGACATGATGACACGCAACATGTCACCCGAGCAGTCTCAGAAGATGCTGATGGATCCGAAGGAGGGCGTGAAGCTCACCGAGATGCCCGGCCTCGCCATCAGCTACCTCGCGTTCAACACCGAGGACCCCGTGATGAAGAACAAGGCCGTCCGCCAGGCCATGGCCCAGGTCATCGACCGCGGGTCCATCGCGAGCAAGGTGTACGGCAGCACCGCCGAGCCGCTCTACTCGCTGATCCCGTCCGGCATCACCAGCCACACCAACTCGTTCTACAACAAGTACGGTGAGCCCGACGTGGACACGGCGGCCGACCTTCTGGACAAGGCCGGCATCAGCACACCGGTGAAGTTCACGCTGCACTACACGACGGACCACTACGGCCCCGCCACCAAGGCGGAGTTCGAGGCGCTGGCCAAGCAGCTCAACGACACGAAGCTGTTCGAGGTCGACATCAAGGGAACGCCCTGGGACAAGTACCGCCCCGCCCAGAAGAAGGGCGAATACGCCGTGTACGGCATGGGCTGGTTCCCCGACTTCCCGGACCCGGACACCTACATCGCGCCGTTCCTCGACGAGAACAACTTCCTCAACTCGCCGTACACGTCGACCGAGGCACAGGGCACGCTCATCCCGCAGTCCCGCCGCGAGGCCGACCGCAGCGCCGCGACCCCGGCCTTCGAGAAGCTCCAGAACATCGTCGCCAACGACGTCCCCCTCCTGCCGGTCTGGCAGGGCAAGCAGTACGTCGCCTCGCTCGACGGTCTGACCGGTGTGGAGTGGGCCGTCACCTCCTCGGCCGACCTCCAGCTCTGGGAGCTGAGCCGCGGCGAGTCCTGACGCGGCGTCTCCCGAAAACCGGCGCGGGCCGGGGCCGACCGGCCCCGGCCCGCGCCGGTTTCGCCCTCGCCCCGTCTCACTGGGCGCCGGGACGCACCAGTCCGCTCTCGTACGCGTAGACGGCGGCCTGCACACGGTCGCGCAGGCCCAGCTTCGTCAGTACGTGGCCCACATGTGTCTTGACCGTCGTCTCGCTCACGAACAGGTCGGCGGCGATCTCCGCGTTGGACAGACCCCGTGCCACCAACTTCAGCACCTCCACCTCACGCTCGGTGAGGGTGTGCAGGGCGTCCGGGACGGGCTCCTCGCCCGAGGGAAGATGGTCGGCGTACTTGTCGAGCAGTCGACGCGTGATGCTGGGCGCGAGCATCGCCTCTCCCGCGGCCACCACCCGGATCGCCTGCACCAGCTCGTTGGCCGGCGCGTCCTTCAGCAGGAAGCCGCTGGCTCCGGCGCGCAGCGCCTCCACCACGTACTCGTCGAGATCGAACGTCGTCAGCACCAGGACCTTCGCCGGGCCGTCCCGTCCGGGGCCCGTGATCTGACGCGTGGCCTCGACCCCGTCCATCCGCGGCATCCGGATGTCCATGAGCACGACATCGGGCTGCAGGGCCCGCACCTGATCGATGGCCTGCAGGCCGTCACCCGCCTCACCGACCACCGCGAGATCGCCTTCCGCCTCCAGGATCATCCGGAAACCGGTGCGCAGCAGGGGCTGATCATCGACGAGCAGGACGCGGATAGCCACGTAATCTCCTTAAGGGCCTTCGGGAAGGGCCTTCGAGTCAAGGGCCTTCGAGGGCCACCGGTCGACCGGCCTCGGACCGGACCGGCTCCATTCTGCCCTGCACAGCCTCCACCGATTCGGCCGGGCGCACGGACAGCGGATAGACCGGGGGAGTCCCACCGAACTCGGGACAGACCGCCCGGTGATCGCACCAGCCGCACAGCTTGGTCGGCCTCGGCCGCCACTCGCCCGTCTCGGTGGCCAGCCGGATCGCCTCCCACAGCGCCAGCAGCTTCCGCTCCACCCGCTCGAGGTCGGCCGGGACGGGGTCGTACGTCAGCACGTCACCGCTGCCGAGATAGACCAGCTGGAGCCGGCGCGGCACCACGTTCTTCAGACGCCACACCACCAGGGCGTAGAACTTCATCTGGAAGAGCGCGCCCTCCGCGTACTCCGGCCGCGGGGCCTTGCCGGTCTTGTAGTCCACGATGCGGACCTCACCCGTGGGGGCGACATCGACGCGGTCGATCACCCCGCGCAGCCGCAGGCCCGAATCCAGCTCCGTCTCGACGAACAGCTCCCGCTCGGCCGGCTCCAGGCGGGTCGGGTCCTCCAGCGAGAACCACCGCTCCACGAGCCGCTCCGCCTCACCCAGCCACCCCGCCAGCCGCTCTCCCTCAGGATCCCCCTCGAACAGCTCGGTCAGCTCGGGCTTCGACTCCAGGAGCCGGTCCCACTGGCCGGGGATCAGCGCCTTGGCCTTCGGAGCCGTACGGTCCGCCGCCGGGGCGTCGAACAGACGCTCAAGCACCGCATGCACCAGCGTGCCCCGGGTAGCAGCCTCGCTGGGCTTCTCGGGCAGCTTGTCGATGACCCGGAAGCGGTACAGCAGGGGACACTGCATGAAATCGTTCGCGCGCGACGGCGACAGGGACGAGGGTGGCTGAGGCGGGCGCGGTTCGGACGTCATGTCGCAGACCCTACGGCCCGCCACTGACACCCCGCGGCATACCATCGATGACAGAGCTCGCACACACAGCATGATCGTGGCAGAAGCCACCGACCGAAGGGACCCCGTGGACGAGAGCGGCGACAGCGGGCGCCCGCAGCCCGGCGCAGGGGGTTCGGACCCCGGCACCGGACCGGACAAGGGCAAGCCGCGCCGCCCGGCAGACCCGGGCGGCGGCCTCCTCATGGGCCGGCCCTTCGGCGTGCCCGTGTACGTGGCCCCCAGTTGGTTCGTCGTCGCGGCCCTGATCACCTGGGTCTTCGGTGGCCAACTCGACCGCGTCCTGCCGGAACTCGGCGGAGCCCGCTACCTGGTCGCGCTCTTCTTCGCGATCGCCTTCTACGCGTCCGTGCTCGTGCACGAGCTCGCCCACACCGTCGCCGCCCTGCGCTACAAGCTGCCGGTGCGCCGCATCCAGCTCCAGTTCTTCGGCGGTGTCTCCGAGATCGAGAAGGAGACCGAGACCCCCGGCCGCGAGTTCGTCCTCGCCTTCGTGGGGCCCCTCCTCTCCCTCGTCCTCGGCGGCGTCTTCTACATCCCGCTCCAGTTCGTCGAAGCGGGCACCGTCCCCGGCGTACTCCTCGCCGGACTGATGATCTCCAACCTCATCGTCGCCGCTTTCAACCTGCTGCCCGGCCTGCCCCTGGACGGCGGACGCATGCTCCGAGCCGTCGTATGGAAGATCACGGGCAAGCCGATGAGCGGCACCGTCGCCGCCGCATGGGTCGGCCGGGGCCTGGCCATCACCGTCTTCGTCGGCCTCCCTCTGCTCACCCACACCGGCGCCCTCGGGAGCGCCACCGGTGAGATCAGCGGGTTCGAGACCGTCACCGACGCCCTCCTCGCGGCGATCCTCGCCGCGATCATCTGGACCGGGGCGGGGAACAGCCTGCGGACGGCCCGGCTCCGCGAACACCTCCCCGAACTGCGAGCCCGCACGCTCACCCGGCGCGCCGTGCCGGTCGAGGCCGCCACCCCGCTCTCCGAGGCGCTCCGCCGCGCCAACGAGGCGGGCGCCCGCGCCCTCGTCGTCGTCGACGGACAGGGCAGCCCGAAGGCCGTCGTCCGGGAGGCGGCCATCGTCGGGGTTCCCGAACACCGCCGCCCCTGGGTGGCCGTCAGCGGGCTTGCCCAGGACCTCACCGACGGCATGACGGTCCCCGCCGAACTGGCGGGGGAGGCCCTCCTGGACCGGCTGAAGGCCACCCCGGCCACCGAGTACCTGGTGGTCGAGGACACCGGCGAGATCTACGGCGTCCTCTCCACCGCCGACGTCGAGCGCGCCTTCATCAAGGCCATGGCCCGTCCGTCGGCCTGACGCCCGGGAAGCGGCCACCGAAATACCGGTAGGCTGGTCACATGTCCGAACCGACCGGTGCCGCCCGCCGTCGCGGCCCATTCAAAGTCGGGGACCAGGTCCAGCTCACCGACCCCAAGGGACGCCACTACACCTTCACGCTCGAGGCCGGAAAGAACTTCCACACCCACAAGGGTTCTTTCCCGCACGACGAGCTGATCGGTGCTCCCGAGGGCAGTGTTGTCCGTACCACGGGAAACGTCGCCTACCTCGCGCTGCGCCCCCTGCTCCCCGACTACGTCCTGTCCATGCCCCGCGGTGCCGCCGTGGTCTACCCGAAGGACGCGGGCCAGATCCTGGCCTTCGGTGACATCTTCCCCGGTGCGCGCGTCGTCGAAGCCGGCGTCGGCTCCGGTGCGCTCAGCACCTTCCTGCTGCGAGCCATCGGCGAGCAGGGCATGCTGCACTCCTACGAGCGCCGCGAGGACTTCGCCGAGATCGCCCAGCAGAACGTCGAGCGCTACTTCGGCTCGCCGCACCCGGCCTGGCAGCTCACCGTCGGCGACCTCCAGGACAACCTCTCGGACACCGACGTCGACCGCGTCGTCCTCGACATGCTCGCCCCGTGGGAGTGCCTCGAGGCCGTGTCCAAGGCCCTGGTGCCCGGCGGGATCCTCTGCGCGTACGTCGCGACCACGACCCAGCTCTCGCGGACCGTCGAGTCCATCCGGGAGATCGGCTGCTTCGCCGAACCGCAGCCGTGGGAGTCGATGATCCGCAACTGGCACGTGGAAGGCCTGGCCGTCCGGCCCGACCACCGGATGATCGGCCACACCGGTTTCCTCGTCACCGCCCGCCGTCTCGCGGACGGCGTCGAGCCGCCGCTGCGCCGCCGCCGCCCGTCCAAGGGCGCCTACGGCGACGACTACGACGGTCCCGGAAGCCGGAGCGGGTCCGCCGCCACCCGCGACTGACCCCGTACAACGCGCAGGCGCCGCCGCCGAGTTCCCGGACCGACCCGGGAGCCCGGCGGCGGCGCCTTTCCGTCACCCGGTACGCCCCGCCGTTCCCCTCGGGTGTGAGGTGTGGCACGATGCTGGCCACCCCCCTCCCGCCGATTTCCGTTCGGCACCGCCTATCCAGGCCTCCAGGAACCACAGGAGACATACCGCGTGCAGACCTCCGCGCTCCCGGACCTCGCGCACACCGATGCCAAGCCGGTGCACTGGCTCGCCACGGCCACGGCGATGGCAGCCGTCGTCGCACTCGCGGGACTGCTCCAGCCCGACGCGGCCACCGCCACCGCCTCGGCGTCCGAGCACCGCGTCACCACGCAGCAGGGCAGCGCCCCCACGATGACGGCGCCCGACCCGGCCGAGGTCGCCTTCCCGCTCGACTGCGGCGGCGCCGGGTGGACCGTGGCCGACAGCGCCCCCGGAGACCTCGACGGAGACGGCGGGCCCGAGACCGTGGCCGTCGTCCGCTGCGCAGCTGGCTCCGGCACCCCGCCCAGCGGCATCTACGTCGTGACGCAGCCGAGCGGGGCCGCACCCCGGGTCGTGGCGACCCTGCTGGACCCCGCTCAGAAACGTGCCGTCACCGACTTCACCGTCCGCGACGGCCGGGTCTCGGCGACCCTGCTCGGCTACTCCTCGGCCGACGTACCGCGCTGCTGCCCCGACGAGCTGGAGAGCGCCACCTGGCAGTGGAAGGGCAACGCGTTCATCAGGTCCGCCGGCCCCGCCGGGAGCACCGCACGGGGCGTCTGAGCCCGGTTGCGCCGCGTCTACTCCGCGTCCGGCCCGAAGACTTCCACGTTGTCCGAAACGCGACGTACATGAATGCAGTCGCCCGGGCACTCCTTGGCCGAATCCACCACGTCCTGGAGAAGGGGCAGGGGCACCGGTGTGGTGGCGCCCTTGTCCTGGAGAAGCTCGTCCTCGTCGCTCTTCACGTAGGCCAGGCCGTCGATGTCCAGCTCGAACACCTCGGGCGCGTACTGCACGCAGATGCCGTCGCCCGTACAGAGGTCCTGGTCGATCCAGACCTCGAGGTCCTGCGTGTCACGGTCGCCCGGAGCGTCCTGCTGCACGGTCATGTGTCCTGCCGTTCCCTGCGTATCTGCACCAATTGAAGCCAGCCCTGACGGGTGTTGAACACTTCGACGATACAACCGGCTGCTTTCCGATGGCGAAGGGTGGGTATTCCCTTGGCGTGAGGGAGAGCGCAAGGGTGAAGATCGGACACACCCCCGGGTCTTTGTGATCTAGGGGTTTCAATCATCACCCACCCAGGTAGGGTCAGGAAGCGTCCAGCTCCCCTTGGAGGAGGTGAGGACCGTGGCAGCCCACGACGACGACATCAACCGCGGCATCCGGCCCGGGCGGGGGTCAGAAGACCCAGCCGGCCAGGTTGCCTATCTCGAGCAGGAAATCGCCGTCCTGCGACGTAAGCTCGCCGACTCTCCGCGTCATACGAGAATTCTCGAAGAGCGGATCGTCGAGTTGCAGACCAGCCTGTCAGGTGTGTCCGCGCAGAACGAGCGGCTCGCCGGCACACTCCGGGAGGCCCGCGACCAGATCGTGGCCCTCAAGGAGGAGGTCGACCGGCTCGCGCAGCCGCCGGCCGGCTTCGGTGTCTTCCTGCAGGCCAACGAGGACGACACCTGCGACATCTTCACCGGGGGCCGCAAGCTCCGGGTGAACGTCAGCCCCAGCGTCGAGCTCGAGGGCCTCCGGCGAGGCCAGGAAGTCATGCTCAACGAAGCGCTCAACGTGGTCGAGGCCATGGAATTCGAGCGGGCCGGGGACATCGTCACCCTCAAGGAGATCCTTGAGGACGGCGAGCGCGCCCTGGTGGTCGGGCATACCGACGAGGAGCGGGTGGTGAGGCTGGCCGAGCCCCTGCTGGACATCACCATCCGTCCCGGCGACGCCCTCCTGCTCGAACCCAGGTCCGGCTACGTCTACGAAGTGGTCCCCAAGAGCGAGGTCGAGGAGCTCGTTCTCGAAGAGGTCCCGGACATCGACTACAACAAGATCGGCGGCCTGGGCGACCAGATCGAACTGATCCGCGACGCGGTCGAGCTCCCGTACCTCCACCCGGACCTCTTCAAGGAGCACGAACTGCGTCCGCCGAAGGGCATCCTGCTCTACGGCCCTCCGGGCTGCGGCAAGACACTCATTGCCAAGGCCGTCGCCAACTCGCTGGCCAAGAAGGTCGCCGAGGTCACCGGACAGCCCGCGGGGAAGAGCTACTTCCTCAATATCAAGGGCCCCGAGCTCCTCAACAAGTACGTCGGTGAGACCGAGCGGCACATCCGCCTCGTCTTCCAGCGTGCCCGGGAGAAGGCGAGCGAGGGTACCCCCGTCATCGTCTTCTTCGACGAGATGGAATCCCTCTTCCGCACCCGTGGTTCCGGTGTCAGCTCGGACGTGGAGAACACCATCGTCCCCCAGCTGCTCGCCGAGATCGACGGTGTGGAGGGCCTGGAGAACGTCATCGTCATCGGTGCCTCCAACCGTGAGGACATGATCGACCCCGCCATCCTGCGGCCCGGCCGTCTCGATGTGAAGATCAAGATCGAGCGTCCGGACGCGGAGGCGGCGAAGGACATCTTCGCGAAGTACCTCACGCCCTCGCTGCCGCTGCACTCGGACGATCTGGCCGAGCACACCGGCTCGAGGGAGGCAGCCGCCCACGCGATGATCCAGTCCGTCGTGGAGCGGATGTACACGGAATCCGAGGAGAACCGCTTCCTCGAGGTCACCTACGCGAACGGCGACAAGGAAGTCCTGTACTTCAAGGACTTCAACTCCGGAGCGATGATTCAGAACATCGTCGACCGGGCAAAGAAAATGGCCATCAAGGCATTCCTCGAGCAGGGCCAGAAGGGCCTGCGCGTCTCCCATCTCCTCCAGGCGTGCGTGGACGAGTTCAAGGAGAACGAGGACCTGCCCAACACCACCAACCCGGACGACTGGGCCAGGATTTCCGGAAAGAAGGGCGAGCGGATCGTGTTCATCCGCACGCTCGTCACCGGAAAGCAGGGCGCAGACACCGGTCGTTCCATCGACACGGTGGCAAATACCGGACAGTACCTGTAAAACGAAGACCGGCTGCGGATACCCGGAAGGGCATCCGCAGCCGGCCGTTTTCCCGGCAGCTCCGGCCGTACCCGAACAATGACGTAATTGATCTCCCCACCGGCGCAGAGGCGCTCTAGGCTCTGTCGTACCGCCGAGTCGCGCAGTGCGGGGACGGGCACCGCGGACCAGCAGCGGTACTTGAGCGCCGCTCCCGGACGGGAGCGACGCCGGGCAAGGAGGGCCGCATGACCGTACGGCGAGTGATGGGCATCGAGACGGAGTACGGGATCTCCGTCCCCGGTCAACCCAACGCCAATGCCATGCTCACCTCGTCCCAGATCGTCAACGCCTACGCGGCGGCGATGCACCGGGCGCGCCGCGCCCGCTGGGACTTCGAGGAGGAGAACCCGCTGCGCGACGCGCGAGGCTTCGACCTCGCCCGTGAGACCGCGGACTCCAGCCAGCTCACCGACGAGGACATCGGCCTGGCCAATGTCATCCTCACCAACGGTGCGCGGTTGTACGTCGACCACGCGCACCCCGAGTACAGCTCGCCGGAGATCACCAATCCGCTGGACGCGGTGCTCTGGGACAAGGCCGGCGAGCGTGTGATGGCGGAGGCCGCCGAGCGGGCCGCCGCGATCCCCGGCGCCCAGCCGATCCACCTCTACAAGAACAACACCGACAACAAGGGCGCGTCCTACGGCACGCACGAGAACTACCTGATGAAGCGGGAGACCCCCTTCTCGGACATCGTGCGCCATCTGACGCCGTTCTTCGTCTCCCGCCAGGTCGTCACCGGCGCCGGACGGGTCGGCATCGGCCAGGACGGCCATGAGCACGGATTCCAGATCAGCCAGCGCGCCGACTACTTCGAGGTCGAGGTCGGCCTCGAGACCACGCTCAAGCGCCCCATCATCAACACCCGCGACGAGCCGCACTCCGACGCCGAGAAGTACCGCAGACTGCACGTGATCATCGGCGACGCCAACCTTTCCGAGATCTCGACCTATCTCAAGCTCGGCACCACCTCACTGGTCCTGGCCATGATCGAGGACGGCTTCATCAACGTCGACCTGGCGGTCGACCAGCCGGTGCGCACGCTCCACCAGGTCTCGCACGACCCGACCCTGAAGCAACTGGTCACACTCCGTAGCGGCCGGACACTCACCGCGGTGCAGCTCCAGATGGAGTACTTCGAACTGGGCCGCAAGTACGTCGAGGAGCGGTACGGGGCCGACGCCGACGAACAGACCAAGGATGTCCTGGCCCGCTGGGAGGACACCCTGAACCGCCTGGAGAACGATCCGATGAGCCTGTCGGGCGAGCTGGACTGGATCGCCAAGCGGGAGCTCATGGAGGGCTACCGGCGCCGGGACGGCCTGGACTGGGACGCCCCCCGGCTGCATCTGGTGGACCTCCAGTACGCCGACGTGCGGGCGGACAAGGGCCTGTACAACCGACTGGCGGCCCGCGGGAAGATCAAGCGGCTGCTCGACGAGAGCGACGTCGTGCGGGCCCGCACCAAGCCTCCCGAGGACACCAGGGCCTATTTCCGGGGCCGCTGCCTGGAGCAGTACGCGGACGACGTCGCCGCCGCCTCCTGGGACTCGGTCATCTTCGATCTGCCCGATCGTGACTCGCTGCAACGGGTGCCCACGATGGAACCGCTGCGGGGTACACGTGCGCACGTCAAGGAGCTCCTGGACCGCTGCCGCACAGCGGAAGAGCTGGTCCGGACGCTTACGGGGGGCTGAAAGGCCCTCCCGCTGGGAATCAATCAGATGACCTCCGGACGTTGAGGAAAGTACCGGGCCAATGTCGGACCCCGTAGGTAGGGTCTGATCAAGTGCTTCGAACCGAGCGGGGTGAGCTATATGGCGACCAAGGACACCGGCGGCGGACAGCAGAAGGCGACACGTTCCACCGAGACGACCGAGGAGCAGGCGCAGGACGCGCAGGCGTCCGAGGACCTCAAGGAACGGCAGGAGAAGCTCAGCGACGACGTCGACGACGTCCTCGACGAGATCGACGACGTACTCGAGTCCAACGCTGAGGACTTCGTTCGTTCGTTCGTGCAAAAGGGCGGCGAGTAACAGCCGGAGACCCGGTCCGGACCGCTCGCCGACGAGCTCGCACCGTCGGCCGGCGCCTTCCGTGGGATGCCCCCGCTCGCACCGGGGCATTCCACGGAAGCACTTCTCCGGACCCACGATCATGTTGATCACCGTCACGGGGCGGGTAGGGTCCGTGGCGTACTGCTTCAACTGCAATTCGGCCAGTGGCAAGTTGGGGGATGATCCTGACTCCTTGCGCAGGGCCATCGCATACCTGGAGGGAAACGCGTGGAAGCCAACACTCGTAGCACCGGGCGTCTACCAGCTGCCTTCCTGACGCCGGGTTCGTCCTCGTTCATGGACTTCCTGTCCGACCACTCACCCGAGATCCTTCCCGGAAACCGCAGCCTGCCGCCGATGCAGGGCGCCATCGAGGCGCCGCACGGCACGACCATCGTCGCGGCCTCGTTCCCCGGTGGAGTGGTCCTGGCCGGTGACCGGCGGGCGACCATGGGGAACATGATCGCGCAGCGCGACATCGAGAAGGTGTTCCCGGCCGACGAGTACTCCGCGGTGGGCATCGCCGGCACGGCGGGTCTCGCCGTGGAGATGGTCAAGCTGTTCCAGCTGGAGCTGGAGCACTTCGAGAAGGTCGAGGGCGCCACGCTCTCCCTGGAGGGCAAGGCCAACCGGCTCTCCACGATGATCCGCAGCAATCTGGCGATGGCCATGCAGGGCCTGGCGGTCGTCCCGCTGTTCGCCGGGTACGACGTCGACCGTGAGAAGGGCCGGATCTTCTCCTACGACGTCACCGGGGGACGTTCCGAGGAACACGGCTACGCGGCCACCGGCTCCGGCTCCGTCTTCGCGCGCGGGTCGATGAAGAAGCTGTTCCGCGACGACCTGACGGAGGAGCAGACACTCACCCTGGTCGTGCAGGCGCTGTACGACGCGGCCGACGACGACTCGGCGACCGGTGGCCCGGACGTGGCCCGCCGGATCTATCCGATCGTCACCGTCATCACCGACGAGGGCTTCCGCAAGCTGAACGACACGGAATCCGCGGAGATCGCGCGCGCGATCCTGGAGCGCCGGCTCGAGCAGCCCGACGGCCCCCGCGCCGCGCTGCTCTGACCGGCCCGATGCTTCTCCGATGCACTCGTCACTGACAGAAAGGGACGGATAGCCGGTGTCGACGCCGTTCTATGTCTCACCTCAGCAGGCCATGGCCGACCGGGCGGAATACGCCCGGAAGGGCATCGCCCGTGGTCGCAGCCTGGTTGTGCTGCAGTACGCCGACGGCATTGTGTTCGTCGGCGAGAACCCGTCCCGCGCGCTGCACAAGTTCAGCGAGATCTACGACCGGATCGGCTTCGCCGCCGCCGGCAAGTACAACGAGTACGAGAACCTCCGCATCGGCGGGGTCCGCTACGCCGATCTGCGGGGATACACCTACGACCGCGACGACGTGACGGCCCGTGGGCTGGCCAACGTCTACGCGCAGACGCTCGGCACCATCTTCTCCAGCGCGGCCGAGAAGCCGTACGAGGTGGAGCTGGTGGTCGCCGAGGTCGGCGCCGGGCCCGAGGGCGACCAGATCTACCGGCTGCCGCACGACGGTTCCATCGTGGACGAGCACGGCTCGGTCGCGGTCGGCGGGAACGCCGAGCAGATCAGCAACTTCCTGGACCAGCGCCACCGCGACGGGATGTCGCTCGCCGAGGCGCTGAAGCTGGCCGTGCAGGCACTGTCCCGCGAGGCCAACGGCAACGAGCGGGAGATCCCCGCCGAGCGGCTCGAGGTCGCGGTCCTGGACCGCACGCGGCCGCAGCAGCGCAAGTTCAAGCGGATCATCGGCCGACAGCTGACCAGGCTGCTAAACGCCGACGGTGCCGGGGCGACCCCGACGGACGCTCCGTCCGACACGGAGGAGCCCGAAGGCGGCGACGCGCCGGCCGCCGCCACAGGTGACGACGCTCCCGCGAAGAGCACCGACGGTCCGGACGAGGCTTCGGGTGAGGCCACGAAGGAGTAGTCGGGCCGGAAGTCCTCCGGACCGAGCCCTCCGGCCGCCGTACGCGGCGGCCGGAGCGCTTTGTCACATGGTGGCCGCCGGTGCGGTGGAGCCCCGCACCACCAGGTGGACGGGGAGATCGCCGTGCTCCGCGGGGCGGCCCTCCAGGACGTCCAGCAGCGCCCTCATGCCCCGTTCGCCCACCTGCTCGGCCGGGAGGCGCACCGTGGTGAGTTCCGGTTCCACCGCCGTGGCGAGCGCCAGGTCGTCGAAGCCGGTCACGGAGATGTCGTCGGGCACCCGCAGCCCCCTTCTGCGCACCGCCTTGCAGGCGCCGGCGGCCAGGATGTCGTCGTCACAGACGATGGCCGTGGGCAAGGGGCCGGGGGACGTCAGGACCCTCTCGGCCGCCTCGCGTCCGGCCCGTACGTCCAGGGGGGCGGTCACGGTACGCAGGACGGCGCCGGGCACCTCCCGCACGGCTTCCCGCAGCGCCTGGGCGCGCACCGTGAAGGTCCAGGTGTCCACGGCGGACGCGACGTGCAGGATCCGGCGGTGGCCGAGGCCCAGCAGATGGCCGGTCACCTGACGCATGCCGTCCGCGATGTCGAGATTCACGTGCGCCGCCGCGCCGTGGCCCTCCGGGTCGCTGTCCAGCATCACCAGCGGCAGGTCCGCGCCCCGCAGCGCCCCCAGAGCCTCCGTCGCCATCGACGAGGCGATCACCCCGTCGAGCGCCGCGCGGGCCGAGGCGAACGGATCCCTGGCGGGACCCGTGCCCTCGGGGGACGGGTAGAGGACCACGCCGAAGTCGTGCTCGGCGGCGACGGCCGCGGCACCGGTGTACACCCGGGCGAAGAACTCGTTGGTGAGTGCGGGGACGACGAGCAGGGCGGTGCGGGTGAGGCCCAGCCGGAGACTGCGGGCGGCGAGATTCGGCCGGTAGCCGAGGTCCCGGGCGTGGTCGCGGACCCGCTCGGCGGTCGTCGCCGAGACCCGGCCCCGCCATTTGTCTCCGAGTACGAGCGAGACGGTGGCCTGCGAGACGCCCGCCGCCCGTGCCACGTCACGGCTGGTGGGCCGAGGTGGGGCGGGCTGCCGCGCGGTGCTCACTCGTGCCTCCGTGCTGGTCCGGTCGGATGCGGTGGGATGGACTCCCGATTGCCCACATGGTACGTATGAACGCCGACGTTATACGTAAAACTCCGGGGTCGTGACACCGCCGGGGGAGAGGGGCTGACATGGCCGCGGGATATCTGGACATCCTCCGGGCACGGCACGCCGTCAGGCTGCTGGCGGGGACACTGGTGGGACGGCTGCCGAACGGCACCGCCCACATCGCGATCGTCCTGTTCACCCGTGCGGAGGGCGGCAGCTACACCCTGGCAGGCGCCCTGGCGGCCGCGTACGGCCTCGCCACAGCGGTGGGACAGCCCCTGCTCGGCCGGGCCGTGGACCTGTACGGCCAGCCGCGCGTCCAGCTTCCCGCAGCGGTCGTCTCCGCGCTGGGCATGGCCGCGCTCGCCCTGACGGGCCTCGGCTCGCTCCCGGCCGCGTACGCGGCGGTCGTCGTCGCCGGCCTGTTCACGCCCCCGCTGGAGGGTGGCCTGCGCGCCCTCTGGCCGACGGTCCTCGGCCGGGAGGACCGGGTGCACCGGGCATACGCCATGGACGCGGTGGCCCAGGAGATCATGTTCACCGTGGGGCCGCTCCTCGTGACGGTCCTGGTGTCGCTCTGGTCGCCGGCCGCGGCCCTCCTGGTCATCAACGCCGTCGGGGTCCTGGGGGCGCTGTCCGTCGTCCTGTCCGAGCCCTCCAGGGCATGGCGCTCGGCGCCCCGTGAGGCGCACTGGCTCGGCGCCCTGCGCTCGCCGGGGCTGCTCGCCCTGCTGGGCGCCTTCTTCTTCGTCGGGGTGGCGCTCGGCTCGATCACGGTGGCCGGTGTCGCGTACGCCGACGACCACGGCCGGGAATCCGTGTACGGCTGGCTGATGGCCGCGCTCGGTCTCGGCGCGCTGATCGGCGGAGCGGTGTACGGGGCGCGGCAGTGGGCCGGCGAACCCGAGCGCAGGCTGCGGGTCATCGTCGCGCTGCTGGCCCTGGGCTACCTGCCGCTGACGCTGACGCCCGGTGTGCCCGCCATGACCGCGCTGGCGGCGCTCGCCGGGGTGTTCCTGGCCCCGGCGATCGCCTGCTCGTTCATCGTCGTGGACCGGCACGCGCCGCGGGGCACGGTGACCGAGGCGTTCTCCTGGCTCGTGACGACCTTCGGGGTGGGTGCGGCGGCCGGAACAGCGGTGGCCGGCCCGGCCGTGGAGATCGGCGGGACGGCGTGGAGTTTCGCCGTCGCCGGGGCCGGTGGAGTGGCCGCGCTGCTGGTCCTGCTGGCCACCGGGAGGGTCCTCGCAGCTCCCGGGCATACGCCCGCAGTTGTGGCCGGTTCGGAAAATGATCGAAACGGTGCTGCCGAACCCGGTTTCAGCTCAGGCCATAAGGCGTAATGTTCAGTCATGGACCGCCGCATTTTCGGGCTGGAGAACGAGTACGGCGTCACGTGCACGTTCAGGGGACAGCGCCGACTGTCACCTGACGAAGTGGCGCGCTACCTCTTCCGCCGTGTTGTGTCATGGGGCCGCAGCAGCAATGTCTTTCTGCGGAACGGCGCCCGCCTGTACCTCGACGTGGGATCGCATCCGGAATACGCGACACCCGAATGCGACAATGTGACCGAGCTGGTCACGCACGACAAGGCGGGCGAGCGTATTCTCGAAGGCCTGCTCGTCGACGCCGAACGCCGCCTGCACGAGGAGGGAATCGCGGGCGACGTCTATCTCTTCAAGAACAACACCGACTCGGCTGGAAACTCCTACGGGTGTCATGAGAACTACCTCGTGGCCCGGCACGGAGAATTCTCCCGGCTCGCGGACATCCTCATTCCGTTCCTCGTCACCCGTCAGCTGATCTGCGGTGCCGGCAAGGTGCTGCAGACGCCGCGCGGAGCCGTCTACTGCGTGAGCCAGCGGGCCGAGCACATCTGGGAGGGCGTCAGTTCCGCGACGACGCGCTCCCGCCCGATCATCAACACCCGGGACGAACCGCACGCCGACGCGGAGCGCTACCGCCGCCTCCACGTCATCGTCGGTGACTCCAACATGTCCGAGACGACCATGCTCCTCAAGGTCGGCGCCACCGACCTCGTGCTGCGCATGATCGAGGCGGGCACGGTGATGCGCGACCTGACCCTGGAGAACCCGATCCGGGCCATCCGCGAGGTCAGCCACGACATCACGGGACAGCGCAAGGTGCGCCTGGCCAACGGCCGCGAGGCATCCGCCATCGAGATTCAGCGCGAGTACTACGAGAAGGCCGTCGACTTCGTCGAACGCCGTGGCATCCGCACCGGCACCGTCGACCAGGTCCTCGAACTGTGGGGCCGCACGCTGGACGCCATCGAGGCCGAGGACCTCGACCGCATCGGCACCGAGATCGACTGGGTCATGAAGTACAAGCTCATCGAGCGGTACCGGGCGAAGCACAACATGACCATGTCGAATCCGAGGGTCGCTCAGATAGACCTCGCCTACCACGACATCCACCGGCGGCGCGGGCTCTACTACCTCCTGGAGCGCAAGGGCCAGACCGCCCGTATCTGCAACGACCTGAAGATCTTCGAGGGCAAGTCGGTGCCCCCGCAGACGACCAGGGCGCGACTGCGCGGCGACTTCATCCGCCGGGCCCAGGAACAGCGGCGGGATTTCACCGTCGACTGGGTCCACCTCAAGCTCAACGACCAGGCACAGCGCACCGTGCTCTGCAAGGACCCGTTCCGTTCCGTCGACGAGCGGGTGGAGAAGCTGATCGCGGGCATGTGATCCGGGACAGGAATGTCCCAGCTCTTTGGCTGACCGGGCCCCGTACGTTCCTCGTACGGGGCCCTTCCATCGGCCTAGAGTGTCGGGGACCGATCACGTGCCGTCTGAGATCTGAGGAACCAGTGCGCCGACTTGCCGGCCTTCTCGTCGTCCCCCTACTGCTGCTGTCCACGGCGGCATGCGGCGACGACAAGGCCTCCGACTCCGCCTCCAAGAACGGGTTTCCCGCGATCACCGCGGGAGCGAAGTTCGGCGAGAAGCCCACCCTGGCGAAGGGTGAGGGTAAACCCCCCACGAAGCTGAAGACCGAAGTCATCAGTGAGGGGGACGGCATGACGCTGAAGACCGGCGACGCGGCCAAGGTCAACTACCTCGGGCAGGCGTGGGACTCCACGAAGCCGTTCGACAACAGTTTCGATCGTAAACAGGAGTTCGGTATCGCTCTCGGTACCAGCATGGTCATCCCGGGCTGGGAGCAGGGGCTCGTCGGGCAGAAGGTCGGCAGCCGTGTGCAGTTGGTGATCCCGCCGGATCTCGCCTACGGCGCGCAGGGCCAGGGGGACATCAAGCCGAACGCCACCCTCGTCTTCGTCGTGGACGTGGTGAGTGCGAAGACGATCCCGAAGTCCGCGAAGGGCAGCACGGTCGCCCAGGACAACATCGACCTGCCGAAGATCGGTGCCGACACCGACGGCAAGGCCCCCAAGGTCACGATCCCCAAGAGTGACCCGCCCAAGAAGCTCGTCTCCACCTACATCATCGAGGCCGACGGGGAGGTCGTGGGGGAGAACGACACTCTCGTCGTGAACTACGAGGCGTACCTGTGGAAGGGCGCGAAGCAGTTCGACAGCACCTACAAGGCGGGCAAGGCCGTGGGCTTCCCGCTGGCCCAGATCAACCTCAAGGGGCTCAAGAGCGGCTTGGCCGGCAAGAAGGTCGGCAGTCGTGTCCTGCTCGTCATCCCGCCGGACCAGGCCTTCGGTGACCAGGCCCAGCAGACCATCCCCGCCAACTCGACGCTCGTGTGGACCATGGACATCCTGGCGAAGGTGTAAGACTGTCCCGGTTGCCCAGTTCATCAGTAAGAGGAGCAGTTCAGTGAGCATCGACAAGCCCGAGATCGACTTCCCGGGTGGCGAGCCGCCGGCCGACCTGGAGATCAAGGAAATCTGGGAGGGCGACGGACCGGTGGCCCAGGCGGGCCAGACCGTCTCCGTGCACTACGTCGGTGTGGCCTTCTCCACCGGCGAGGAGTTCGACGCCTCGTGGAACCGCGGCACCCCGCTGCAGTTCCAGCTCGGTGCCGGTCAGGTCATCGCCGGCTGGGACAAGGGCGTCCAGGGCATGAAGGTCGGCGGCCGTCGCCAGCTGACCATCCCCGCGCACCTCGCCTACGGCGACCGCGGCGCGGGCGGCGGCGCCATCGCCCCGGGCGAGACGCTGATCTTCGTCTGCGACCTCGTCGGCGTCTGATCCGTCCGTCTACAGCAGTCGGGGCCCGTGCCGCAAGGCACGGGCCCTCGCTTTGGTCCGGACACCCCGGGGCGGTACGGTCGACGATCGGAGAGCACGTCGAGAAAGGGCGTCGATGGCGATTGCCAAGGCCGAACGGCTGATGAACCTGGCACTGTGTCTGCTGGGTACCCGGCGCCCGCTCAGCAAGCGTGAGCTCCGCGGATCCATCGAGGCCTACCTGGAGGCGGGCTCCGACGAATCCTTCAACCGGATGTTCGAGCGCGACAAGGACGACCTGCGCGAACTCGGCCTGATCATCGAGACCGTGGAGAACCTGGACGGCGACACCGGGTACCTCGCGCGCCGCGACAGCAACAGGCTGCCCCCCATCACCCTGGACGCCGAGGAGGCCGCGGCCCTCGGTCTCGCCGCCAAGGTCTGGCAGCAGGCCCGGCTCGCGGGCGCCGCGAGTGGAGCCCTGCAGAAGCTGCGGGCCGCCGGCATGCCGGAGGCGGAGGACGCCTACGAGGTGCACAGCGCCCTGGAACCCCGCATCCCGGTCCATGAGGCCGCCTTCGAGCCGCTGATGCTCGCCTGCCGGGACCGCCGCCCGGTCACCTTCGACTACCGCAAGGGCAACTCCGCCCGCCCCGAACAGCGCCAGGTCGAGCCCTGGACGCTCGAGTGCTGGCGCGGCCACTGGTATCTGGCCGGCTGGGACCGCGACCGGGGGGCCGAGCGCGTCTTCCGGCTGTCCAGGATCTCGGGCCGGGTCCGCTCCCGCGCGGGTGCCTTCACGGCCCGGGTCCCCGACGCCGTCACCGTCCGCGAGACCGTGGAGAGCTGGGCGGGAGAGACCGCCACCAGGACCGCTCGCATCAGGCTGCGCACCGGATCCGGCTACCCGCTGCGCTCCCGCGCCATATCCGTACGGGAACTCGGCGACGGCTGGGACGAGTTGGAGATCCCGTACGGACACGGGCTGGACGCCTGGCTCGTGGAGTTCGGTCCCGACGTGATCGTGAGCGAGCCCGCCGATCTGCGGGCCGACGTGATGGACCGGCTGCGCGCCGTGGCCAAGGACTGAGGGGGACCCACTCGTGGCCACGAACGCGATCGACCAGACCCGGCGGATGCTCTCCCTCGTCACGTATCTGCGTGAGCGCCCCGGCGCACACGTCCAGGACGTGGCCAGGGCCTTCGGGATCACCGAGGACGAGCTGATCTCCGACCTCGACGTGCTGCCCATGTGCGGGACCAGCTTCCGGGGTGGTGACCTGCTGGACATCGACACCGACGGTGACCGGATCTGGTGGCACAACCCGGACGACGTCGCGGAGCCGCTGCGGCTCGCCGCCGACGAGGCGACCGCTCTGCTCGTCGCGGCCCGCGCCGTCGCCACTCTCCCCGGGCTGCGCGAGAGCGACCGGCAGGCGCTGGTCCGCGCGACCGCGAAGCTGGAGACGGCGGCCGGCGAGGTGGGGGCCGCCAGCTCGCGGCTCTCGGTCACCTTCGAGTCCGAGGGCGGTGTCTTCGCCGACGTGGACCGGGCGATCTCCGAGCGGCGCAGGCTCTGGCTGCGCTACTACTCGCCCGCGCGCGACGAGCTGACCGAGCGCGAGGTGGACCCGATCCGGCTGTTCGCCGTCGGCCACACCTATATGGAGGGCTGGTGCCGGCTCACCGAGGCGCGGCGTACGTTCCGGCTCGACCGGGTCGCCGAGATCCGGCTCCTCGACGCGCCTTCCGCCCCGCCGGAGCTGGAGCTCCGCGACCTCTCCGAGGGGCTGGTGCAGCCCGCCGCCGAGGATCCGGAGGTCGTGATCGAGGTCGGCCCCGGCGGCCGGTGGGTCGCCGAGTACTACCCGCACGACAGCGCGGAGGAGCTGCCCGACGGCGGCCTGCGGATCACGCTCCGTACCCCCGACCCGGCCTCCCTGCGCAGGCTCGCCCTGCGGCTGGGCGGCGAAGGACGCATCACCTCGCCCCCGGACCTGGCCGAGAGCGCCCGGCTGGCGGCGCGTGAGGCGCTGGCCGCCTACGACGGCGCGCTCTGAGAGGCGGCCACCGGTGCAGCGAGGAGACAGAGGTCATATGACTGCGATATCGAGCACGAGGACCGGACCGGTTCCGGTCCCCGTGCCCGACGCCGTGCGCTTCCGGGCCGCCTGCCCGGACTGCCGTGAGCGGTTCGAGCTCGGGGCGGGAGCGCTGCGGCTGGCGATAGGAGCCAGCCGCCGTACGACCTTCTACTCCTTCACCTGCCCCGCGTGCGGTTCCGCGGTCCGCAAGCCGGCCGGGGAGCGCATCGTCGAACTCCTCAGTGACGGCGGGGTGCGGACACTGCGCCTGCACACCGCCCTGCGGTAACGAGAAAGCATCGAGGATCCGCCCATGTTCTGGCCCATGCTCGCCATCGCTCTGGGATTCGTCGGCCTGGCCGTGCTCGGCGTGCTGGCCGTCAAGGTCTTCGTCGAGGCACAGCGGCTCGCCGGACAGGTCGCCGCGACCACGCGGCAGATCAACCGAGCGGCGGAGGATCTCGAACGAGCGGCCACCACCCTCGCCGATACGGGTGAGGCCCTGCGATAGCAGTGCGCGGCCTCCAGATTCACCGGTCCGGGGGGTACGCTGCTGGAGCGGCCCAGGCAGGGAGGTGTGGGCCGCAAGCGGGAGTACCCGCGGGCATTGCCTCGCGTTTACCCCTGCGGGTTACGATCGCTGCCAGCGCGAAGGTCGGACATCTGTCCGGTCGAACGGGTAGCGAACCCACCCTCCAGACGCCTCAGTGAGAAGGAAGTCGCACATGATCGGCAATCTGAAGCCCCTCGAGATCGTTCTGATCATCGCTGTCATCCTGCTGCTCTTCGGTGCCAAGAAGCTTCCCGACATGGCGCGTTCGCTCGGCAAGTCGGCCCGCATCCTCAAGAGCGAGGCCAAGGCCATGAAGAAGGACGACGCGGAGCCCGCGGCGCCCACCACCGAGACCGTCGCGGACACCACCCCGCCCGCGGCCACCGCTCGCACGATCCAGGCCGCTCCGGGAGACGTCACCAGCTCCCGTCCGGTCAGCGAGGCCAAGCCCACCACCCAGAGCTGACAGCTGATCCGCACCACCGGAAGCTGCCGCACGAGACGAGGGAAGTGGGTTGCTCAAGTCTGCCCGCAAGCAGGAGAAGGACGACGAGGGACGTATGCCCCTCCTCGATCACCTGCGTGAGCTGCGCAACCGGCTGCTGAAGTCGGTCCTGGCGATCGTCATCGCCGTGATCGTGGCGGCGTTCTTCCAGAAGGAGATCTTCGAGTTCCTGATGAAGCCGATCCTGGACTCGGTCGGCTGCAAGAACGGCGCCGTGACCATGGTCAACGGACGGCCGTGCGCGGAGATGACCACCAACGGTCTGCTGTCGCCGTTCACCATCGCACTGAAGGTGTCCCTGATGGCGGGCGTGCTGGTAGCCACCCCGGTGTGGCTGTACCAGCTGTGGGCGTTCGTCGCCCCGGGCCTGCACAAGCAGGAGAAGCGCTACTCGTTCGCCTTCGCCGCGGCCGGGGTCCCGCTCTTCGCCGCCGGCGCCTACCTGGCGTACGCGATCCTGCCGCAGACCGCCGAGATCATGCTCGGTTTCACACCCGACAACGTGAAGAACCTGCTGCCGCTGGACGACTTCCTGGATCTGATCACCCGCATGGTGATCGTCTTCGGGCTGGCCTTCGAGCTGCCGCTCCTGCTCATCCTGCTCAACCTGACCGGCGTACTGTCCGGTGCCCGCATGCTGCGCTGGTGGCGGGGGATGCTCGTCGGGCTGACCGGGTTCGCGGCCATCGCCACGCCGGGTGGTGAGCCCATCTCGATGCTGCTGCTCGCGGGTCCGCTCGCGGTGCTCTACTTCATCGCGGTCGGCTTCTCGCTGCTCAACGACAAGCGCAGGCGGCGCGCCAACCCCGACGCGGAGCTCGACGACGACGAGGCGTCGAAGCTCGACCTCACCCCCCAGACCGTCGGCGAGATCGAGCCGGTGTCCTCCCGGCCGGCGCTGCCCGAGCAGGCCGGCGGTGACGCCGACGGTGGCCGTTCCCACCGGCTCAACGGTTACGACGACATCACCTGACCTTGTAGGGTCCCGCTGGTGACCAGCGAGATCACCCTCTTCGTCAATCCCACCGCGGGAAGCGGCCGGGGCGCGCGTGCCGCGCAGCCGGCCGCTTCCGCTTTGCGGGACGCCGGCTTCTCCGTACGGACGGTTCTCGGCGAGGACGCCGACGACGCCCTGCGGCGGGCCCGCGAGGCCGTGGCGGCCGGGACCGGAGCGCTGATAGCCGTGGGCGGGGACGGCATGATGTCCCTCGCCCTGCAGGCCGTGGCCGGCACCTCGACGCCGCTCGGCGTCGTGGCCGTAGGCACCGGGAACGACTTCGCCCGAGCCCTCGGACTGCCGGTCCGCGACCCGGCCGCCGCCGGACGGCTGGCGGCCGAGGCGCTCAAGGCCGGGACGGTGCGCGCGATCGACCTGGGCCGGGTCGGGGAGCGGTGGTTCGGCTCCGTGCTGGCCTCGGGCTTCGACTCGCGGGTCAACGACCGGGGGAACCGGATGCGCTGGGTGGGCGGGCGCTTCACGTACGACCTGGCGATCCTCGCGGAGCTGGCCGCCTTCCGGCCGATCCCGTACCGCGTCAGGCTGGACGGCGGCCCGGTGACGGAGATCGAGGCGGCTCTGATCGCGGTGGGCAACGGGACCACGTACGGCGGCGGCATGCGGATCTGTGCCGACGCGGTCATGGACGACGGGCTCTTCGACGTGACCGTGGTCGGTGACTGCGGCCGGGCCACCCTGCTCACGGTCTTCCCGAAGGTGTACAGGGGGACGCACCTGGGGCACCCGGCAGTCACCGTGCACCGGGTCTCCTCGATCGAGCTGTCCGCGGCCGGTGTCACGGCCTACGCGGACGGTGAGCCCTTCGGCGCGCTGCCCGTCCACGCCACCTGTGTACCCGGCGCTGTCCGGGTCCTTGCACCGTGAAATAAAGATCGGGCTGACTGTCATACGGGGCGGGTAGGCTCGTATCAAGATGACAGAGGACCTCTCACCAGCTGAGCGATACCAGGCGTCCCGGGTCCGTACGGCCGAGCAGGCCACGGCCCTCGGGCCCTTTCGCGAGATGTACGAATTCGGACTGGACCCGTTCCAGATCGAGGCATGCCAGGCCCTGGAGGCCGGCAAGGGGGTGCTGGTCGCGGCCCCCACCGGGTCGGGCAAGACGATCGTCGGCGAATTCGCCGTTCACCTGGCCCTGAGGCAGGGCCGCAAGTGTTTCTACACCACGCCCATCAAGGCCTTGTCCAACCAGAAGTTCACCGATCTCGTCCGGCGCTACGGCGCGGACAAGGTCGGTCTGCTGACCGGTGACAACAGTGTCAACGCGGACGCACCCGTGGTCGTCATGACGACCGAGGTCCTGCGCAACATGCTGTACGCGGGCTCCCAGTCCCTCACCGGCCTCGGCTATGTGGTCATGGACGAGGTGCACTACCTCTCCGACCGCTTCAGGGGCGCCGTGTGGGAGGAAGTGATCATCCACCTGCCGGAGTCCGTGACCCTGGTGTCGCTGTCGGCGACGGTGTCCAACGCCGAGGAGTTCGGCGACTGGCTGGACACCGTCCGCGGCGACACCCAGGTGATCGTCTCCGAGCACCGGCCCGTGCCGTTGTGGCAGCACGTCATGGCCGGGCGCCGGATGTACGACCTCTTCGAGGAGGAGACCGACCACGGTGGCCGGGGCACCGGCCGGCGCGAGGTCAACCCCGACCTCGTCCGGCTCGCCCGGATGGAGAACCAGCGCGGATACAACCCGCGCGAGCGCCGGCGCGGGAAGATGGTGCGCGAGGCCGACCGCGAGCGCGAGCGGCGTCAGCGCAGCCGTATCTGGACCCCGTCCCGGCCCGAGGTCATCGACCGGCTCGACGCCGAGGGGCTCCTGCCCGCCATCACTTTCATCTTCAGCCGGGCCGGCTGCCAGGCGGCCGTGCAGCAGTGCCTGCAGGCCGGGCTGCGGCTGAACGACGAGGACAAACGCCATCTGGTGCGGGAGATCGTCGAGGAGCGGACCGCGTCCATCCCCGGTGAGGACCTGCACGTCCTCGGCTACTACGAGTGGCTCGAAGGTCTGGAGCGGGGCATCGCGGCGCACCACGCCGGGATGCTGCCGACCTTCAAGGAGGTCGTCGAGGAGCTGTTCGTCCGTGGCCTGGTCAAGGCGGTCTTCGCGACCGAGACGCTGGCGCTCGGCATCAACATGCCCGCGCGTTCCGTGGTGCTCGAGAAGCTCGTCAAGTGGAACGGCGAGCAGCACGCCGACATCACGCCCGGCGAATACACCCAGCTGACCGGGCGGGCCGGGCGCCGCGGCATCGACGTCGAGGGCCACGCGGTCGTCCTGTGGCAGCGGGGCATGGACCCCGGCGCGCTCGCCGGACTCGCGGGCACGCGTACGTATCCGCTGCGCTCCAGCTTCCGGCCCTCGTACAACATGGCCGTCAATCTCGTGCAGCAGTTCGGACGGCATCGCTCGCGTGAGCTGCTCGAGACCTCCTTCGCGCAGTTCCAGGCGGACCGGTCCGTCGTGGGGATCTCCCGGCAGGTCCAGCGCAACGAGGAGGGCCTGGCCGGTTACAAGGAGGGCATGACCTGCCACCTCGGGGACTTCGAGGAGTACGCGCGGCTGCGCCGCGACCTCAAGGACCGCGAGACGGAGCTGGCCAAGCAGGGAGCGGCCCAGCGGCGTGTTGCCGCGGCTTCGTCCCTGGAGAAGCTGAAGCCCGGTGACGTCATCCACGTCCCCACCGGAAAGTTCGCCGGACTCGCGCTGGTCCTCGACCCGGGGCTGCCCGCGGGCCGGACCAACGGCCATCGCGGACTGGAGTACCACGACGGACCGCGTCCCCTGGTGCTGACCGCCGAGCGGCAGGTCAAGCGGCTGGCCCAGATCGACTTCCCGGTACCGGTCGAAGCGCTGGAGCGGATGAGGGTGCCCAAGTCGTTCAACCCGCGCTCACCCCAGTCCCGCCGTGACCTGGCCTCCGCCCTGCGGAGCAAGGCGGGGCACATCGACCCGGGGCGGCACCGCAAGCCGCGGGCCGCCGCGGCCGACGACCGGGAGATCGCCCGGCTCCGCACGGAGCTGCGCGCCCACCCCTGCCACGGATGCGACGAGCGCGAGGACCACGCCCGCTGGGCCGAGCGCTATCACCGGCTGCAGCGCGACACCCGGCAGCTGGAGCACCGGATCGAGGGCCGGACGAACACCATCGCCCGTACCTTCGACCGCATCGTCGCGCTCCTCACCGAGCTCGACTACCTGCGGGGCAACGAGGTCACCGACAACGGCCGACGGCTGGCACGGCTCTACGGAGAGCTCGACCTGCTGGCCAGCGAATGCCTGCGGGACGGCGTGTGGGAGGGGCTCAACCCCGCCGAGCTCGCCGCGTGCGTGTCCGCGCTCGTCTACGAGGCGCGCCAGGCCGACGACGCGGTCGCACCCAAGCTGCCCTCCGGACCGGCGAAGGCCGCGATGGGCGAGATGGTCCGCATCTGGGGCCGTCTCGACGCCCTGGAGGAGGACTTCAAGATCAGCCAGACGGAAGGGGTCGGCCAGCGCGAGCCGGACCTCGGCTTCGCCTGGGCGGTCTACATGTGGGCCTCCGGCCGGACGCTGGACGAGGTGCTCCGCGAGGCGGAGATGCCGGCCGGAGACTTCGTGCGGTGGTGCAAGCAGGTCATCGACGTACTCGGCCAGATCGCGGCGGCCGCGCCCCGGGACGGGAGTTCTGTCGCGAAGAACGCCCACAAGGCGGTCGACGCGGTGCTTCGGGGCGTGGTGGCGTACAGCTCCGTGGGATGAGCGGCTGCCGGGTGACCTGGTGAGGTGAGCCGACGAGTGGCCACAGGCGAGCTGGTGCCTGTGGCCACTCCTGGCTTCCTCCCGTCAGGTGCTCTTCTTGTTCTTCATCGAGAGTCCCGCGCAGGCTGCTCCCAGCACGATCGCCAGACCGCCGGTGATCACGTTGCTGAGGACGACGCCCATGTCCGGGCTCTGCCCCACGACCCAGGTCGACACGATGAGCCATGCGCCCAGGGCGACGATGGCCATGCTCATCCCGGTCATCCGTTCGGGCATGGCGGTGAAGCAGAGGGCCAGTACGGCTATCGCGATTCCGATGACCAGGTTGTGCGTCACCAGGGAGGGCTGGCTCGCGGTGAAGTGAAGCACCCACGGCGAGACGGCGCAGTACAGGCCGAGCAGAAACACCGGTGCGTCCGCACCGGCCGTGGTGCGGCGCCCGCCGACCACGCGGTCGTGGCGCGCCCGCATTTCCTGGGCATCGGGGTGGCCGGAGATGTCCCGGCCGGTGTGCGAGATGTTGCTCATGAGAATGTTCTCCTTCGCACTTGCTGGAGCGACCGCGCTCGGGAGCCACGGTCATCAACGCTCCTGACCAGTGTGCTCTTATATGCCCCTTATGTGTAGTTTTCTTGGCGGCTAAATTCTGCGGTTCCGTCGAGGCGCCGGGCCCGGAGCGGCCGGGCCGCGCCGACTCCAGGAACACATCCACTGCCCGATCAGCAGATCCCAGGCGATGATCTGCGCCCAGACCGCGCCGGCGCCGTTCGCCAGGGCCGTCAGGTCGCGGAACGTATCGATGTCGGGGCTCCTCACCGCGGCCCACAGCTCCGGGAACACCGGCGTGGCCATCACCGCCCAGAGTGTGAGCACGGGCAGGACGGTCAGCGGGGAGGCGGCCAGGCGGGCCGTGTGCCGCCGGTGCGGAGCGAAGATCATGACCAGCCAGAACGGCGCGGCGGCCAGGAAGGTGATCTCGAAGAGCGCGCCGGTCATGCCACCAGCTCCTTGTTCGGCGCACCAGCCGCAGGCGCACGCGTGGGTCGCGCAGCCGGGCGACCCGAGGTGCGAGGAGGATCAGGGCGAGCACGAACAGCGGGAGCACCTGTAGGGCGTGCATGCCGATGAAGTGCGGGATGAGCAGGTCGCCGCCCGTGGTGGACCAGCCGGTCAGCGGCATCGAGGGCCCGCCGTCCGGCACGCCGACCGCGTGTGCGCCGACCACATCGGCGGTGTCGAGACCGCCGGCCGCCTGCTGCCCGGCGGAGGGCTGCTGCCTGTCGGCCGGCTGACCAGCCCGAACCAGGCGCACTACGACGACGGGCACGAGCGCAGGCTGCGGCTGATCCGCGCCCTGCTGGACGTCGGAGGGATGCCGCTCTCCGTCATCGCGGAGGTCCTGGGGGCGGTCGACGATCCTGCGCAGCCGGTGCACGAGGTGCTCGGCGCGGCGGCCAAAGGCATCACACCCGCGGAGCGGGAAGGGCCGGGGGAGGCGGATGCCGAGTCGGCCGAGGCCCAGGAGGAAGTCGCGGAGCTGCTGGCGCGGCGCGGCTGGCGGGTGGGCGTGGACAGTCCGGCGGGACGGTCCCTGGCGGGGGTGCTGGACGCACTGCGCAGGGCGGGGCACGGCGGTTTCGTCGAGCTGCTCGACGTCTACGCGGACGCGGCGGAGCACGTCGCCCACGCGGACCTCGACTACGTCCGGCGGCGGGTGGCGCGCGAGGACCTCTGGAGAGCGTCGTCGTCGGCACGCTCGGGGAGGCCATGTTCGGCGCCCTGCGGCGGCTCGCCCATGTGGACGCCTCGGCCCGTGCCTACGAGGCCGAACAGGAGGCGAAGGGGCCCCCGGGAGTAGGGGGCCACGCGAAACCCGGTCGCCGTCAACGACGGCGACCGGGTTTCGCGTGCGGGGGAAGCTACGCGGCGTTCTCCTGCTCGCGCTCCACCTGCTCGTTCCACTCGCGCTTGACCGCGCGCCACGCGTCGTCGTTCTGGCCGAGGCGCCAGTAGCCGGAGATCGACAGCTGCTGGAGGGGGATGCCGCGTTCCAGGCGGAGGTGGCGCCGGATCTCCTTCACGAAGCCCGCCTCACCGTGGACGAAGGCCTGCATCTCGCCCTCGGGGAACTCCAGCCCGCTCACCGCCGCGACGAGGGACTCGCCGACGGGGCGGTCGCCGCGGTGCAGCCAGGTGACCGAGACGCCGTCCGGGGTCACGAGCTTCTGCTCCTCCGCGGCGTCCGGTACCTCCACGAAGACGTGCGCCGGCGCACCCACCGGCAGGCGCTCCAGTGTCGCGGCGATCGCGGGCAGGGCGCTCTCGTCGCCCACCAGCAGATGCCAGTCGGCCGAGGCCTCCGGCACGTAACCGCCGCCGGGTCCCAGGAACGTCACCTGGTCGCCGGGCTGGGCCCGCGCCGCCCAGGGACCTGCCAGGCCCTCGTCGCCGTGCACCACGAAATCGATCGCGAGCTCCCGCGCGTGGGGGTCCCAGGAGCGCACCGTGTACGTGCGGGTGGTGGGCCACAGCTCGCGCGGGTACTCCTCGCGGATCCTGGCCATGTCGAAGGGGTGGCTGTAGTCCGCACCCTCCGGGGCGAAGCACAGCTTGACGTAGTGATCGGTGTATCCCCCGAGGGTGAAGCCGGCCAGGCCGTCGCCACCGAGGACCACGCGCACCATGTGCGGGGTGATCTGCTCGGTACGCAAAACCTGCGCCCCCTGCGCCTTCGGTGTCCGGCGTTGCGGCCGCTCTGCCACGAGGGTCTCCCTGAGGTCGGCATGTATGACGTACTGCATAGTTAGGCTTACCTAAGCTAGCACTTTCACGTCTGGAGCGTCAGGAGCAGGCGCTGCAGTGCGTTGCCCAGGCCCCAGCGCGTCGCGAGGGCCTCCAGGGCCGCCGGGTCGCGCGGTTCACGGGGGAGCGCCGGGTCGAAGGCGGGCAGAGGGACGTCGCCGGCCACGCGGACGACCTTCGGGGCGACCGCCACGTACTCCCTGGCCTCGTCCAGGCGCTTGCGCTGGGACGGGGTCAGCCGGGCGGTGGGATCGTCCACCGCGGCCATGATTCCGGCCAGGTCGCCGTAGGCGTCCAGCAGCTTCGCCGCCGTCTTCTCGCCGATGCCCGGCACTCCCGGCAGCCCATCGCTCGGATCGCCGCGCAGCAGGGCCAGATCGACGTATCCGCTGCCGTCCACGCCGTACTTCCCGCGCAGCCAGGCCTCGTCCGTCACCTGGAGCGTCCCCACGCCCTTCAGCGGGTAGAGCACCCGCACCCGGCGGGCGTCGTCGACCAGCTGGTACAGATCGCGGTCCCCGGTCACGATGTCCACAGGGCCGGAGGCCTGCCCGGCCAGCGTGCCGATCACGTCGTCCGCCTCGTACGGGGCGACGCCGACCCGCGCGATGCCGAGGGCGTCCAGTACGTCCTCGATCACCGCGACCTGCGGGGAGAGGGTGTCGGGGACCTCCTCCTCGTCGGGCAACCCCTGTGCGGTCTCGACGGCCACCCGGTGCGCCTTGTAGGTCGGGATCAGGTCGACCCGCCACTGCGGGCGCCAGTCCGCGTCCATGCAGGCGACCAGGTCGTCCGGCCGGTGGTCCTGCACGAGTCTGGCGATGAAGTCGAGGAGGCCGCGCACGGCGTTCACCGGTGTGCCGTCCGGTGCGCGCACCGAGTCCGGGACGCCGAAATAGGCGCGGAAGTACAAGGAAGCGGTGTCGAGGAGCATCAGGCGTCGCGTCACACCCTTGATCATGCCGCACCCCACCGACACGCCCGGGCCGACAGGCGTGTGGTTCCCGCATCCATCGGCTGCGGAAGTGAGCTGAGTCACACATGCGTTTGGTTTGCGTAAGCGAGGGCAGGCGCGGCAACGGAGGGGACCACGTCCATTTTTCAACTAATGCGCGTGCTCTGCGGACCGACTCCGCACCGCTCCACGGTCTGCCGACGGGGGTGGCAGACCGTTTCGGTTCAACGCGTGAGGTGTATGTGTCAAGGCTGCAAGCGGAGCACCTGTACAAGGTGTTCGGCAGACGACCCGATCAAGCCGTGCAGAAGCTCGAGAACGGTACCCACCGTGACGAGTTGCGCGCCGACGGAACGACCGCAGCGGTGATCGACGCCTCGTTCACCGTGGAACCGGGCCAGATATTCGTCGTCATGGGACTCTCCGGATCGGGGAAGTCCACATTGCTGCGGATGCTCAACGGACTGCTGGAGCCGACGGCCGGACAAGTGCTGTTCGACGGTCAGGACCTGACCGCCCTCAGCGCCCGTGACCTGCGCACCGTCCGCTCCACCAAGATCAGCATGGTCTTCCAGCACTTCGCGTTGTTCCCTCACCGGAGCGTGCTCGAGAACGCCGCCTACGGTCTCGAGGTGCAGGGTGTCGCGCGTGCCGCGCGGGAGGCACGCGCCGCCGAGGCGCTGCAGATGACCGGACTCGCCGGCTGGGAGAAGTCCTGGCCCGACGAGCTGTCCGGCGGCATGCAGCAGCGTGTGGGCCTGGCCCGCGCGCTCGCCACCGACGCCGACCTGCTGCTGATGGACGAGTCCTTCAGCGCGCTCGACCCGCTGATCCGGCGTGACATGCAGGACCAGCTCCTCGAGCTGCAGAAGCGGCTGAAGAAGACGATCGTCTTCATCACCCACGACCTCAACGAGGCCATGCGCCTCGGTGACCGTATCGCCGTGATGCGGGACGGCGAGATCGTCCAGCAGGGCACCGCCGAGGACATCCTCGTCCGGCCGTCCAACGACTACGTCGCGTCCTTCATCCAGGACGTAGACCGCTCCCGGGTGCTCACCGCGGGCTCGATCATGGAGGCGCCCGAAGCGGGGCGCTCCGACGAGGACCTGAAGGCCGACGCTCCCGCGACGGTGACAGCCGACACTCCCATAGCCGAGCTCTTCACCCCTTGCTCCACCAGTGGGGTCGCCGTGGCCGTCACCGACGCGGACGGCGGCGTCATCGGCGTCGTGCCCCGCAACCGGCTGCTCGCCGCGCTCGGCGAGGAACCGCAGGTCGAGGCCGCGGTCCCGGCCCAGCGCGAGACCAAGAAGGTGAACGCCGGTGCCTAGGCTCTCCTTCGGCGCGTGGGTCGAGGACGCGGTCGACTGGCTCCAGTCGAACCTCACCTGGATCTTCGACGCCATCAAGACCGTGCTCGGCGGCATGTACGACGGTGTGAACGCCGTACTGGGCGGCGGTGAGCCCCTGCTGCTGGCCGGGATCTTCGCCGTCATCGCGTTCTGGCTGCGCGGCGTGTTCCCCGCCGTGCTCACCTTCGCGGGCTTCGCGCTCATCGACTCCCTCGCCCTCTGGGACGAGGCGATGGCCACCCTGTCGCTGGTTGTCGTGGCAGCCGTCATCACGATCCTGATCGCGGTGCCCACCGGTATCTGGGCGGCGCGCAACAACAGGGTCAGCGCCGCACTGCGGCCGGTGCTCGACGTCATGCAGACGATGCCCGCCTTCGTCTACCTGATCCCGGGCGTCATGTTCTTCGGTGTCGGTGTCACCCCCGGTGTGATCGCCACCATCGTCTTCGCGATGCCGCCCGGCGTCCGGATGACCGAGCTCGGCATCCGTCAGGTCGACGGCGAGCTGGTCGAGGCGGCCCAGGCCTTCGGCACCACGCCCAAGCACACCCTCACCCGGGTGCAGCTGCCGCTCGCGCTGCCGACGATCATGGCCGGGATCAACCAGGTCATCATGCTGGCCCTGTCGATGGTCGTCATCGGCGGCATGGCCGGTGCCGGTGGCCTCGGTGAGAAGGTCTACGCGGCGATCACCCAGCTCCAGGTCGGCCTCGCCGCCGAGAGCGGGATCGCCGTCGTCATCCTCGCCATGTACCTGGACCGGATGACCGGCGCACTCAACGAGCGGGTCTCCCCGCTCGGCCGCCGCGCCGCCGCCAAGGTCGCCGCCGGTGCCCGGCGGCTCAAGTTCGCGCACTACAAGCCGGGTACAGCCGTCGCCATGACCGGTGTCGTCGTCCTCGCGCTCGTCGCGGGCGGCCTCAACATCGCCGGTTCCGGCGACTCGAAGACCGCACAGGCCGGCAGCGCGGACGTCGGCAAGGGCCAGAAGATCAACATGGGGTACATCCCCTGGGACGAGGGCATCGCCTCCACGTACCTGTGGAAGGAGATCCTGGAACAGCGCGGTTACGAGACCGGGATCACCCAGCTCGACGCCGGTCCGCTCTACTCCGGTGTCGCCCGCGGCGACATCGACTTCCAGACGGACTCCTGGCTGCCGACCACGCACAAGGACTACTGGGACAAGTACAGCGACGACCTGGACGACCTGGGCGCCTGGTACGGCCCCACGTCGCTGGAGCTGACGGTTCCGTCGTACGTCGAGGGCATCGACTCGCTGGCGGACCTCAAGGGCCAGGGCAAGAAGTTCGACGGCAAGATCATCGGCATCGAGGCCAGTGCCGGGATGATGGGCACGCTCAACAAGAAGGTGCTCAAGGAGTACGGCCTGGAGGGCGAGTACGAGGTGGTCTCCTCCAGCACCTCGTCGATGCTGGCCGAGCTGAACGCCTCGATCAAGAAGAAGGAGCCGGTCGTGGTGACCCTGTGGTCGCCGCACTGGGCCTACGGCAAGCACGACCTGAAGAAGCTCGAGGACCCGAAGGGTGCCTGGGGCAAGGGCGAAGAGGTGCACACCGTCGCCCACAAGGGCTTCGCGAAGAAGGCACCCGCCGTCGCGGACTGGCTGAAGAACTTCAAGCTGACCGAGAAGCAGCTCACCAGCCTGGAGAACGAGATCCAGGAAGCCGGCCAGGGCGAGGAGCAGGACGGCGTCCGCGCCTGGCTGAAGAAGAACCCGGGCCTCGTCGACCAGCTGGCCCCGCTGCCCGGAGGCTCGCAGCAGCAGGGCAAGGACGCGGGCAAGACCGTCAACATGGGGTACTTCCCGTGGGACGAGGCCATCGCCAGCACCTACCTCTGGCAGAACGTGCTGGAGGACCGGGGCTACAGGACGACGGTCAAGCAGCTGGACCCGGGCCCGCTCTACACCGGCCTGGCGCAGGGGCAGCTGGACGTCCAGTTCGACTCCTGGCTGCCGACCACGCACAAGGACTACTGGGACCGGTACGAGGAGAACCTCGTCGATCTCGGTTCCTGGTACGGACCGACCTCGCTGGAGCTGACGGTTCCGTCGTACGTCAAGGGCATCGACTCGCTGGCGGACCTCAAGGGCCAGGGCAAGAAGTTCGACGGCAAGATCATCGGCATCGAGTCGAGCGCCGGGATGATGGGCACGCTCAACAAGAAGGTGCTCAAGGAGTACGGCCTCGAAGGTGAGTACGAGGTGGTCTCCTCCAGCACCTCGTCGATGCTGGCCGAGCTGAACCGCTCGATCAAGAAGAAGGAGCCGGTCGTGGTGACCCTGTGGTCGCCGCACTGGGCCTACGGCAAGCACGACCTGAAGAAGCTCGAGGACCCGAAGGGTGCCTGGGGCGAGGGCGAGCAGATCCACACCGTCGCCAAGAAGGACTTCGCCGAGGACTTCCCGGAGCTGACCGGCTGGCTGAAGGACTTCGAGCTCACCGAGGCGCAGCTGGCCTCGCTCGAGGTGGAGATGCAGAAGGGCGGCGCCGGCAAGGAGAAGGAGTCGGCCCGCCGCTGGATGGACGCCAACCCGGACGTGGTGGCGAAGATGGCGCCGGTCACCGGCTGACCCTCTGATCCACGCACTCCCGCCATGACGAAGGGGACGGCCCCGGTAGCGAACCGGGGCCGTCCCCTTCAGGCTGGTCGGAGGGAGTCCCCCGGCGTCCCCCGTCCGTCCCCGTACGTCGGCTTCCCCTCCGAGGAGCGAACGACATGCGTAGGGTGCTGGCAACCGGGAGGATGGCGATCCGGGGAGGGAGCCGGACATGGACGACAAGGAAGGCCTTCGAGTGGGTGCGGCGGTTCGCCGACGCCGCAGGACCCTCGGACTCACACTGGCCGCGGTGGCCGGGCGCAGCGGGCTGTCCGTACCGTTCCTCAGCCAGATCGAGAACGAACGGGCCAGACCCAGCCCCCGGTCCCTGGACCGGGTGGCGGAGGCACTGGAGACCACGACCGAGCGGCTGCGCGCCGCGGCGGACTCGGCACGCGCCGTGGACGTCGTACGGGCGGACGGCGAGGACGGCGTACGCAGGCTGGTGCGCGGACGGCACCAGCTCAGCGCGCTGGAGTTCATCGGCGAGCAGGACCTCGGGCGCGAGTTCCAGCACCGCAACGACGAGGTGATGTACGTCGTGGAGGGCGCCGTCGAGGTCGAGGCCGAAGGACAGGCCCACCGCCTGGGCCGTGGTGACACCCTCTTCCTCTCCGGCGGGGTCCGGCACCGGTGGCGGGCGACCGTACCGGGCACGCGGCTGCTGGTGGTCTCGGTCGCCGAGCACATCGACGCGACCTACGACTCACGCCGCTGACGGAGCGTGCCGTCTCACGCGGTGCGGACCGTCACCGGCCGTAGGGGCCGGGGCCCTGCGAGCAGTACGCCGCTGAACAGTCCGCTCAGCGTCCGTACGCCGGCGACGGCCCAGGCGGTCACGAGCAGCGCGTAGAGGGCCACGGCCAGCCAGGTGAACGCGTCCAGCCCGGTGTGCCGCGCCAGCCCCGCCGCGCCGGTGACACACGTACCGACGGGGAAGGTGAACCCCCACCACGTCATCGTGAAACCCATGCCGCGCCGCATCGCGCGGACCACGAGCGCGGCGGACAGGGCCAGCCACAGCAGGGCGAAGCCCATCACCGGTACGCCGTACAGGACGGCGAACGCGCCGAAGGCCGAGGCGTACGGCGCCGCGACCGCGCCCGGCGCCACATCGGCCAGCTGGTTGACGGCGGTCGTGGACTGGCCCAGCGGGCCGAGCACCAGGAACATCGTCGGGGTCAGCGCGAGCGGCAGCGGTCCCTGGTGGACCAGACGCGCGAAGACCAGCGGCACGACCACCAGCGTCGCCAGCAGGGACAGCCCGAACATCGCGTAACAGGCGAGGAGGAGCGCCTCGCGCCCCTGGCCGGTCGGCAGCTCGGGCACCAGCAGCGGTCCGACCGCGGCCGAGACCATCGGGGCCACCAGCGGCAGAAGCCAGACCGGCGACGCGGTGCCCGGAGCGGGACGGTGGCGTACGACCATGAGGTACGGGATCGCCACGGCGGCGGCGAGGCCGGTGACCGTGCCGGCCGTGAACAGCACCGCGTCCACGGCGACCGCGGCCGGATGCCCGATGACGTCCCGGCCGACCACCAGGGTGCCGGCGCCGACGGCGAGCAGCGCCATGGACAGACAGCCGTGGAACGGGGCGACGGCGGGATCCATCAGGTGGGCGCGGGCCTGGTCCCGGTGCAGGAGCCAGTGCCCGGCCCGGGCCGTCAGCACGACGGCCAGCAGCGCGGCCGACAGGGCCCACACCACGACGCAGCCGGCCCGCAGACCCGGCACGCCCACGGGCAGCGCGGCGCCCGCCGTCGCGACGACGGCGGTCCCCATGACCGTGGCGTACCAGTTGGGGCCGAGATGCCGCAGGAACGGGAGCCGGAGGGCGACGGGGCGGGAGGCGGGAGTCCCGGTCCCGGTCCGCGGAAAGATGGCCATGCCACGATTCTCGGCGGGCGGGCCGCCGCCCACCAGGGAGGTCGGGGCTATGAGGTCATAGGCTGGCCTTATGTCCGGTCCCGTGCCCACGCCCCCGTCCCTGTCCCACAGGGTTCCCGATCTGGGAGCCATGGTGCTGTTGCTCGCCGTCGCGCGGCACGGGAGCCTGGGCGGAGCGGCGCGGGACGTCGGCATCAGCCAGCCCGCCGCCTCCGGCCGCATCCGCTCGATGGAGCGACAGCTCGGCGTCGCGCTCCTTGACCGCTCACCGCGCGGATCCCGGCTGACCGACGCCGGCGCCCTCGTCACCGACTGGGCGCGCAGGGTCGTCGAGGCGGCCGAGGCGTTCGACGCCGGAGCGCAGGCGCTGCGGGACCGGCGCGACTCCCGGCTGCGGGTCGCCGCGAGCATGACCATCGCGGAGTATCTGCTGCCCGGCTGGCTGATCGCCCTGCGGGCCGACCGCCCCGACACCGCCGTGTCCTTGCTCGTCGGCAACTCCGCGGCGGTCGCCCTGCGCCTGCTGGCCGGTGAGGCGGATCTCGGCTTCGTCGAGGGACTCTCGATACCGGAAGGGCTCGACGGCACCGTCATCGCTCACGACCGGCTCGTCGTCGTGGTCGCCCCCTCCCACCCGTGGGCGCGCCGGGACCGGCTGACCCCCGGGGAACTCGCCGGGACGCCGCTGATCCTGCGTGAACACGGCTCGGGCACCCGGCAGGTCCTGGACGCCGCGCTCGCCGTGCACGGCGGACTGGCGCGCCCCCTGCTCGAACTCTCCTCGACCACCGCGGTGAAGGGGGCCGCGGAGAGCGGCGCCAGTCCCTGCGTGCTGAGCGAACTGGCGCTGACCGAGGAGCTCTCCGCGCGGCGACTGGTCAAGGTCCCGGTCGCGGGGGTCCGGCTGCGCCGTCAGCTGCGCGCGGTCTGGCCCGCCGGCCACCGGCCCACCGGGCCGGCGCGTGATCTGCTGTCCCTGACCGCGCATCCATCGGGCCCGGCACGCGGCTGAGGCTCCGTCACCGGCACACGGCGGCACGGGCGTCCGCGGGGATCAGGTCCGGTTCGCGACGGCGCGCGCCGCCGCCGCAGCGGTACGGGCCGCCTCCACCAACGCCCGCATGATCCGCAGGTCGTCCCCCATCTCCGGGTGCCACTGCACACCCAGCACCCACGGAGCGCCCGGCAGTTCCACCGCCTCCACCGTGCCGTCCGCCGCGTGCGCGGAGGCGACCAGGCCCGGCGCGAGCCGGTCCACGGCCTGATGGTGGTAGGTCGGCACGGACGCTTCCTCGGGCACGAGCGAGGCGTAGCGCGTTCCCGCGACCGGTGTCACCGTGTGCTCGCCGAGGACTCCTGCCTTGCCGAACGGGCCCGCGTGGCCGTCCAGATGCTGGGTCAGCGTGCCGCCCAGCGCCACGTTGAGCAGCTGCATGCCACGGCAGATACCGAGCACCGGGGTGCCGGACGCCCTCGCGGCGCGGAGCAGGGCCACTTCCCAGGTGTCGCGCTCGTGTGCCGGCGGTCCCGTCCTGAAGTCGCGCTCCGCGCCGTACAGCCCGGGGTCGACATCGGCGCCGCCCGCGATCACGAGACCGTCCACCCTGGACACGACGGCCTCCGCGCGCGCCGGGTCGTCCGGCGGCAGCAGTGCGGCCAGTCCGCCGGAGCGCTGGACCAGCCGGGGGTAGGCGGAGGGGAGCACCGCCGCCGGGAGCTCCCAGACGCCCCAGCGAGCCGCCGGCTCCATGTAGGTCGTGACGCCGATGAGCGGTTCGTGCATGGTGCGGTCCCTCCGGCGGCCGGTCTGCGGACCGGCCCGGTGCAATGGTGTTGCGTCATACCTTTGTTCGTGCCGGGCCGCCGCGCAAGAGCAGTGATCCGGAAAGGCAAGATCAAGCCAGGAAGCCCCGGAGCAGCGCGGCCGTTCCCGCGCAGTGCTCGCGCATCACCGCTCGCGCCCCCTCTTCGTCGCCGTCGAGCACCGCTTCGACGAGGGCCGTGTGCTGGTGCTGCGAATGTTCGAGGTTCCGCACCAGCAGGGGGATGCAGTCCAGCAGGTCGTTGACGCTCGCCCGTACGGCCGCGTACCGGGCCGCGAGGGAGGGTGAGCCGGACAGCTCGGCGAGTGTCAGATGGAAGAGGGTGTCGATCCGGCGGTAGTCGGGCAGAGGTGCCTCGTGTGTCGCCGTCAGAGCCGTACGCAGCCGGTCCGCCCCCTCGTCGTCGAGGCCGCGCGACGCGCAGAGCCCTGCCGCCCCCGACTCCAGGACCTCACGGAAGAGCAGGACGTCCTCGATGTCGGCGTCCGTCACCCGGCGGCGCAGCTCGTCCCCGTCGGCCGGGCCGGTGCGGGGGAGGACGAACGTACCGCCGTACCGGCCGCGTCTGGCCTCGATCAGCCCCTGCTCCTGGAGCACCTTCAGCACCTCGCGCAGGGTGACGCGGCTGATGCCGAGGAGCGCGGCCAGCTCACGCTCGGCCGGCAGCCGCCCTCCGCCGGGCACCAGCCCGAGCCGGACCACCTGGAGGATCTGCTCCAGCGCCTCCTCGAAACCGTTTCCCGCGCGGACCGGCCGCAGCGCGGGCAGCAGCCGGCCGGAGGGCCCGGACTCCCCGTTCTCTTCCGCCACGTCCCGATTCCCTTCCCCCCAATGGTTTTCTCCCATACCTTAAGCCTTCCGGCTGACCGATCGAGGAGTACTCCGTGGCAGACCGAACATCCCCGCTCCCGGTCGATGAGCTGCGCGTGCTCGTGGAACGCGGCGAGGTCGACACCGTCGTCCTCGCCTTCCCCGACATGCAGGGCCGGCTGCAGGGCAAACGGTTCGCGGCGTCCTTCTTCCTGGACGAGGTGCTGGAACACGGCACCGAGGGCTGCAACTACCTGCTCGCCGTCGACACCGACATGAACACCGTCGACGGATTCGCCATGTCCTCCTGGTCCAACGGCTACGGCGACTTCGCGATGCGTCCCGACCTCACGACCCTGCGCCGGATCCCCTGGCACGAGGGGACAGCCCTCGTCATGGCCGATCTCGCCTGGGACGACGGCTCGCCGGTCGTCGCCGCGCCCCGCCAGATCCTCAAGCGGCAGCTGGAGCGGCTCGCCGCCCACGGACTGACCGCCCACGTCGGCACGGAACTCGAGTTCATCGTCTTCAAGGACACCTACGAAGAGGCGTGGGACCGCGACTACCGCGGCCTCACCCCGGCGAACCAGTACAACATCGACTACTCGGTCCTCGGCACGGGCCGCATCGAGCCGCTGCTGCGCCGCATCCGCAACGAGATGGCGGCCGCCGGGCTGACCGTCGAGTCCGCGAAGGGCGAGTGCAACCCCGGCCAGCACGAGATCGTCTTCCGCTACGACGAGGCCCTCGTCACCTGCGACCAGCACGCCGTCTACAAGACCGGTTCCAAGGAGATCGCCGCCCAGGAAGGCGTCTCGCTCACCTTCATGGCCAAGTTCAACGAGCGCGAGGGCAACTCCTGCCACATCCACCTCTCGCTCCAGGACACCGGAGGACACAGCGTCATGGCCGGCGAGGGCGGCACGATGTCCCCCGTGATGCGGCAGTTCCTCGCCGGCCAGCTCGCCGCCCTGCGTGACTTCTCCCTGCTGTACGCACCGAACATCAACTCCTACAAGCGGTTCCAGCCCGGCTCCTTCGCCCCGACCGCCGTCGCCTGGGGCCACGACAACCGCACCTGCGCCCTCCGCGTCGTCGGACACGGCCGCTCGACGCGCTTCGAGAACAGGCTGCCCGGCGGCGACGTCAACCCGTACCTCGCGGTCGCCGGCCTCGTCGCGGCCGGCCTCCACGGCATCGAGAACGAACTGGAACTCCCCGACGCCTGCGAGGGCAACGCCTACACCGCCGGATACGACCAGGTCCCCGCCACACTCCGCGAAGCCGCCGGCCTCTGGGAGAGCAGCGAGGTGGCCCGGGAGGCCTTCGGCGACGACGTGGTCGCCCACTACCGCAACATGGCGCGCGTCGAACTGGAGGCCTTCGACGCAGCGGTGACCGACTGGGAGCTCCGACGCTCCTTCGAACGCCTGTGAGGCACCCCGTGATCCACGAACACCGTGTCCTGAACCCGGCGACCGAAGAGCTCGTCGCCACCGTCCCCGCCACCACCGCCGCCGGCGTCGGCACCGCTGTCGTCCGCGCCGCGGCCGCCCAGCGGACCTGGGCCGCCCTGGCTCCCGCCGACCGCGCACGGCTGCTGCGCCGCTTCGCCGTCCTCGTCGACGAACAGGCCGAACACCTGGCCCTGCTGGAGGTCACCGAAGCCGGGCACACCCTGGGCAACGCCCGCTGGGAGGCCGCCAACGTCCGGGATCTGCTGGACTACGCGGCCGGAGGAGTGGAACGCCTGACCGGGCGCCAGATCCCCGTACCGGGCGGAATCGACCTCACGCTCCTGGAACCGCTGGGCGTCGTCGGCGTGATCGCCCCGTGGAACTTCCCCATGCCCATTGCCGCCTGGGGTGCCGCCCCCGCCCTCGCCGCCGGTAACGCCGTCCTCCTCAAACCGGCCGAGACCACCCCGCTCACCGCTCTCCACCTGGCCCGGATCGCTCTCGACGCAGGCCTCCCCGAACACCTCTTCCAGGTGCTGCCCGGCGCGGGGGACGTGGCGGGCAACGCCCTCGTCGAACACCCCGGCGTCGCCAAGATCGTCTTCACCGGGTCGACCCGGGTCGGCAAGCAGATCATGACCGGATGCGCGGACCGGGTGAAGCGGCTCACCCTGGAACTCGGCGGCAAGAGCCCCAACATCGTCTTCGCCGACGCCGACATCGAGGCCGCCGCGGCCTCCGCGCCCATGTCCTTCCTGGACAACGCCGGCCAGGACTGCTGCGCCCGCACCCGCATCCTGGTCCAGCGGTCCGCGTACGACCGCTTCCTGGAACTCCTCGTCCCGGCCGTCGCCTCCGTCGTCGTGGGGGACCCGTCGGACGAGAGGACCCAGATGGGCCCGCTGATCTCCCGGACCCAGCTGGAGCGCGTCCGCGGCTACGTCCCCGACGCAGCGGACGGTATCCGGGGCAGCGCCCCCACCGGCCCCGGCTTCTGGTTCCCGCCGACGGTCCTCACCGGTGTCGCTCCCGACGCGCCCGTCGCCACCGAGGAGGTCTTCGGCCCCGTCGCCGTCGTCCTGCCCTTCGAGGACGAGGAGGACGCCGTCCGGCTCGCCAACGCCACCGACCACGGCCTGGCCGGCTCGATCTGGACCCGCGACGTGGGCCGCGCCCTGCGGGTCTCCCAGGCGGTCCGGGCAGGGAACCTGTCCGTCAACTCCCACTCCGCCGTCCGCTACTGGACCCCGTTCGGCGGGTACAAACAGTCCGGGCTCGGCCGTGAACTGGGGCCCGACGCCCTCGCGGCCTTCACCGAAACCAAGAACGTCTTCATCGGCACGGAGGCCTGAACACACATGACCACCGACACCGGGAACATCTGCCGCCGGCTGACCGGCCGCACCGCCGTCATCACCGGGGCGGGCAGCGGCATCGGCCTCGCCACCGCCCGCCGGCTGGCATCGGAAGGCGCGCACGTCGTCTGCGGCGACATCGACGAGACCGCGGGCAGCGCCGCGGCACAGGAGGTGGGAGGCACCTTCGTACGCGTCGACGTCACCGACCCCGGCCAGGTCGACGCGCTCTTCGCGGCGGCGGACGAGACGTACGGCTCCGTCGACATCGCCTTCAACAACGCGGGCATCTCGCCGCCCGACGACGACTCCATCCTCACCACCGGACTGGAGGCCTGGAAGCGCGTCCAGGACGTCAACCTCACCTCCGTCTACCTCTGCTGCAAGGCCGCCCTGCCCTACATGAGGCGCCAGGGCCGCGGCTCGATCATCAACACCGCGTCCTTCGTCGCCAGGATGGGCGCCGCGACCTCCCAGATCTCGTACACCGCCTCCAAGGGCGGCGTCCTCGCCCTGTCCCGGGAACTCGGGGTGCAGTTCGCCCGCGAGGGGATCCGGGTCAACGCCCTGTGCCCCGGACCGGTCAACACCCCGCTGCTCCAAGAGCTGTTCGCCACGGACCCGGAGCGCGCCGCCCGCAGGCTCGTACACATTCCGCTCGGCCGGTTCGCCGAGGCGACGGAGATCGCCGCCGCCGTCGCCTTCCTGGCGAGCGACGACTCCTCGTTCGTCAACGCCACCGACTTCCTCGTCGACGGCGGAATCTCGGGAGCGTACGTGACCCCGCTCGACTGACGCTCCCTACAGTGGTGGCATGAGCAACGCGACGCCGCCCGGCTGGTACCCGGACGTGAACGTGCCCGGCACCGAACGCTGGTGGGACGGCACGGCCTGGACCGGGTACACCCGCTCGGCCGCCGTCGCCCAGCCGTCGGCGGCGCGGCTGCCTCCGGCCGGGAACCCGGCCCCGGGCGGCGGCAGTCGCGCCACCCGGGTCGTCACGCTCACCGTTGCGGGCCTGACGGTCGTGGCCGCCGCCGTCACCGGGTTCCTGGTGCTGGGGGACGACGGCGGGACGGGCACGAGCGCCGCGCCCGGCAGCAGCGCGCCGTCGCGCACCGTCACGGGCAGCGCGAGCGCCGCCACCCCGTCGCCCGCCGACGGCCCGGAGGACGACCCCGCGGTGCTGGTCGACCAGCTCAACGGGGTCACGCTCCCGGTCCCCGACGGTTGGGAGAAGCCCGAGAACACGCTCGACGACGCCTCCACGATCCGTACGGTCGGCTCCTACACCTGCCCCGGCGACTCCGGGAGCTTCTGCTACCACGGCACGGTCACGGTCCGGGCGGCGGGCGGCACCGATCTCACGGCCATGAAGGCGCTGGCCGAGGAGGACATCGGGACGGCGGCCGACCGTGCCTACGGGAAGAACTCCGTCGGCGGCGTCATCCACGGCGGCATCAGGTCCCACAAGGAACTGGCGTCCAAGTCCGTGACCGTGGCGGGGCGCACCGGATACCTGGTGCGCCGCCAGGTCACCACGGGCAAGGGCCCCGGCGGATACGTGCAGTCGCTCGTCTTCCCCTCCGCGGTGGGCAGCGAGACACCCGTCATCGTGCGCTTCGCGTTCGACGCGGGCCAGGACGACCTGCCGCTCTCCCTCATGGACACCATCACCCAGGGCATCCGCCCCATCGGCGACTCCACCGGCGGCGGCGTGGGCAGCACCGTGGCGCCCTAGAGGAACGTACGGCCCTCGCCGCGGTACGTCGGCACCGTGGCGGTGATGCGCTCGCCCTCGATCAGCCGCAATTCGTCGAAACGTTCGCACAGCTCACCGGCCTTCGCGTGCCGGAACCACACCTTGTCGCCGATCAGCAGATCGTCCGCGGGAGCCCCGAGCAACGGTGTCTGGACCTCACCCGGGCCCTCCTGCGGGTCGTAGCGCAGCCCTTCGGGCAGGTACGGCGCCGGCAGCCGGTCCGCTCCCGCCGCCCCGGACGCCGGATAGCCGCCGCCGAGTACCGTGACCACGCCCACGCCCGGCCGCCGCACCACGGGCTGGGCGAACAGCGCGGCCGGACGGCCCGTGAACGAGGTGTAGTTGTCGAACAGCCTCGGTACGTAGAGCCCGGACCCCGCCGCGATCTCGGTCACCGCGGACTCCGCGGCGGTGTGCTGCACGCTGCCGGTGCCGCCCCCGTTCACGAACTCCAGGCCGGGTGCCACCGCGCGGACCGCCCGTACGACCTCCGCGCGCCGGGCCGCGAGCTCCCTGCGCGCGGCCGTCTGCATCAGCCGGACCGCGCGCGACCGCAGCGGCCGGCCGGCCACCGAGTCGCCCACACCGGCGACATGGCCCTCGTACGCCATCAGGCCCACCAGCCGGAAGCCCGGCCTGCGTTCCACCGACCGGGCCAGTTCGGCCAGTTGGGCGGGGGAGCGGAGCGGGGAGCGCAGCGCGCCGATCCTGACCCGGCCGCCGAGCAGCCGCAGCGAGGTGTCCAGCTCCAGACAGACCCGGATCTCCTCCGCACCGCCGGCCCGCGCCGCGTCGATCAGCTCCAGCTGCGCGGGATCGTCCACCATGACCGTCACGGCCGCGGCGAGCTTGGGATCGGCCGCCAGTTCGGCGTACGCGGACCGGTCGGCCGACGGATAGGCGAGCAGTACGTCGTCGAATCCGGCGCGGGCCAGCCACAGCGACTCCGCGAGGGTGAACGACATGATCCCGGCGAAGCCCGGGCGCGCGAGCACCCGCTCCAGCAGGGCACGGCAGCGCACCGATTTGCTCGCCACCCGGATCGGCTTCCCGCCCGCCCGGCGGACCAGGTCGTCGGCGTTGGCGTCGAAGGCCTCCAGATCGACGACGGCCACCGGGGCGTCGAGATGGGCGGTGGCCCGGTCGTAACGGGTCCGGTCAGCGGCGCGGACAGTCATGGCCGCAGCTTGCCAGACGGGCGTACCACTGGGTAGGGGGACGTTCCGTGCAGATCGTCCCGCAGCCTCCGTCCCGTTCCCACGGGGCGTCGTACACCCCGTAGAGTGACGGTCACACGATCGACCGACGGGCCCGTGCGCAGCGGTGGTCCGTGGGCCGCAGGGGACGTGGACCGGGGGGACGGATGAGTACCGAGGCGCAGCGCGCTCCAGTGCCGCCCCGCCCGACGAACCCGCCGCCCGCACCCGGCAGCGCCCCCGTACCACCGGCCCCGCGCGCAGAAACCGCGCCACCGGCCCCGTATCCGCAACCCGCGCCGCCTGTGCCGCCGGTGGAGATGACGACCCGGCTGCGCCCCGTACCGCCCGCGCCGCCCGTCCACCCCGGCCCGCCCCCACCGCCCGCCGCCACCCGGCGCAGACCGGTCGGCGCGGTGGACCTCACCCCGCGCCCCGGAGCCACCCCCGCCCCGCCCGGCGCGTACTACGCGTACGCCGAGACGCCCGCCGAGACCACCACCCGGCTGCGCCCCGTCAAAGCCCGGCACCCCGTCAGGACCGCGGCGGCGGCGGTCTGCGCCGTGCTCGGCCTCGGGCTCATCGGCGGCGCGGTCACCGGCAGCTGGCTCACCGGCGACTCCGCGGCCGAGCCCGGCGACGCCGGCGCGTACACCGTGGGCCGCTCCGCCTGGCACAGCGTGCCCGTGGACACCCTCTTCCCGCGCACTCTCAAGGGCGACGGCGCGGGCCCGGGAGCCACCGACCGGGTCTGGACCAGGATCGCCGTCGCGGGCGACAGCGGCTGCGCGGCGGGCCTGGACCCGCTGCTGCTCAAGACGCTCCGCCCGGTCGGCTGCGAACGTCTGGTGCGCGCCACCTACACCGACGCCACCCGCAGCAGCGTCACCACCGTCGGCATGGTCTTCACCGAGGCCGACGCCGAGGCGATGAGCGCCCTCAGTACCCGGTTCACCACCCAGCACCTCGCCGACCGCTCCGACCTGATGCCCCGCACCTACCCGGTCAAGGGCACCGTCGCCGCCGGCTTCGGCGACCAGCAGCGCGCCAGCTGGACCATCCACGCCCTGTCCGAGCTGCCCGTCGTCATGTTCGCCGTCTCAGGCTTCGCCGACGGGCGTACGGTCTCCGATCCGCAGCCCGCGGCCGAGGCCATGGCGGCCGGTGCCACGACGGCCCCCGCCCAGGCGGGACTCGGCCACGAGGCGAAGGGTGTCGCCGACCGGGTGGAGCGCACCCTGCGCAGGACCGTCACCGACCTCACGGAGAAGCCGGAATGACCCGTCCCCGTCGGCCCCGGGCGCTCGCCGCCGTGGTCACGGCCACCGCCTTCGCGCTGCTGCCCGCCGTCCCCGCCCACGCGGACGCCATCCGTGACCAGCAGTGGGGCCTGGAGGCCCTCCACACGGACACGGCCTGGCAGACCACCAAGGGCGAGGGCGTCACGGTCGCGGTCCTGGACACCGGGGTCGACGGCGATCACCCCGACCTCGCCGGTCAGGTGCTCCCGGGCAAGGACCTCATAGGCTTCGGCGCGGAGAGCGGCGACCGTTCCTGGGCCCTGCACGGCACCGCGATGGCCGGCATCATCGCGGGCCGAGGGAACGGCCCCGGCCGGGGTGACGGCGTGCTCGGCGTCGCCCCGGAAGCGAAGATCCTGCCCGTGCGGGTGATCCTCGAGTCCGGCGACCCGTCGCGCACCAAGGCCCGCGAGTCACGCGGAAACGCGCTCGCCGACGGCATCCGCTGGGCGGCCGACCAGGGCGCCGACGTCATCAACCTGTCCCTCGGTGACGACAGCGAGTCGGCCCATCCGGAGCCCGGTGAGGACGCCGCCGTTCAGTACGCGCTCGGCAAGGGCGTCGCCGTCGTCGCCTCCGCGGGCAACAGCGGGGAGAAGGGCGACCGGATCTCCTACCCCGCCGCCTACCCCGGCGTGATCGCCGTCGCGGCCGTCGACAAGTACGGCACGCACGCCGCGTTCTCCACCCGCCGCTGGTACGCCACCGTCAGCGCGCCCGGCGTCGACATCGTCGTGGCCAACCCCGACCGGCATTACTACATCGAGTGGGGCACATCCGCCGCGTCGGCGTTCGTCTCCGGGGCGGTGGCCCTCGTACGCGCCGCGCACCCGGACCTCTCGCCCGCCCAGATCAAGACCCTGCTCGCGGACACCGCCGGCGACCCCCCCTCGGGCGGCCGCGACGACGCCAGGGGCTACGGCATGGTCGACCCCGCCGCCGCGTTGGAGGCCGGGGCGAAGCTGCGTCCCGACGCGCTGAGCGCGCGGTCCGCCACGGCCGGTCACCGCGAGGAGTACTTCGGCTCCGGCCCCACCCCGCAGAAGGACGACGGCGGCCCGGCCGGCTGGCTGGCACCCTCGGCGGGCGGCCTCGGGGCCGTACTCCTCGCCCTGGCCGTGGTGCTGTGGCGGGGCAGGAACGGGGGCGGCAGGCCCGGTGGCAGGAACACCGCCGCACCCGGATACAACCCGCTCCCCACCGGCCCCCTCCGCTGACGCACCGGGATCAGCCCGCTCGGGCCACCGCACCGGTCACGCCGACCGCCGCCTTCGCGACGGACTCCACCAGGGAGATGCCCGCCTCCTTCGTCGCGTGCCCGCGCGACAGCACCGCCATCAGCAGGGTGCGCCCACCGCTCTCCACCCGCCCGATGCTGTTGACGTCCCAGAGCCCCGTCGTCGTGCGGGGCATCCAGCCGTTCTTCAGCACCGCGCCGGTGCCCGCCGCGGACACCCCCCACCGCTGGTCCGCCTCGACCTGGCCCATCAGCTCCGTCAGGTACGCGCGCGAGGCCGCCGAAAGCTCCGAATCCGTCCCGGACACCGCCTCCAGCAGCCGCACCTGGTCGGCGGCCGTGGTCCGGGTCAGCCCCCAGGCGTGAGCGGCCTTCGTCCCGGTCAGCCCCAGCCGCTCGTTGGCCGTGTCGAGGCCCTGCTCGCCACCGATCACCTTGAGCAGCTCGGTGGCCGAGGTGTTGTCGCTGCGCCGGATCATGGCCTCCGCGTACGCGTGCTCGGCGCCGCTCAGCTCCCGGCCCTCGTCCTGCACCTGGAGCAGCAGCGCCGCCAGGATGTCGACCTTGACGATGCTGGCGGCGTCGTACGTCCCGTCCCCGTACGCCGCACCCGCGCCGCTCTCCGTGTCCAGCACGGCCACCGACACATCGGCGCAGTCCGCCAGGGGCGCCAGCGCGTCGGCCAGTTCCGTGTCGAGATCCACCGCGGGCTCCTCGCTCAGGCCCGCCGCGGTCGGCGGGCTCGACGCGGACGATACGGCGGCCACCGCCGCCGGCGCGGCATGCGGCGGACGACCCACCGGATACGCGCCTCCCGCGGGCCCGGACGCTCAGGGGCGTGCCCTACCTGTCGCCCAGGTGGGAGAACCGGTCCACTACGCTCGTGGTGTGGCGCTCAAGAACATCCCGGACCCCGGTTTCTCCGACGACGACGGCACTGCCTCGCCCGAACTGACGGCAGCCCTCGCGGCATGGGCCGATGACAGGACAGCGGTGGGCCCGGTCCTCGCGGCGCTCCGCGACGCCCGGCTGCTCGTGCCGGTCGTCGCCGTCCTCGGCGAGGTCGAGGAGGACGAGAACGGGCTGCGCCGTGAGAAGACCAGCGACATGGCGGTGCCGACCCTGCAGGCCGGTGACCGGCGCGCGCTGCCCGCCTTCACCTCCACCGCCTCGCTGGCCCGCTGGGACCCGCAGGCGCGCCCCGTCGCCGTACCCCTGCACCAGGCGCTGCAGGCCGCCGCGCACGAGAAGGCGGACACGGTGGTGCTCGACCTGGCGGGACCCGTCGCCTTCGAGCTGACCGGCCCGGCGCTGCTGGCCCTGGCCGAGAACCGCGCCAGCGCGGACCCGCTCGACGATCCCGCCGTCGTCGCCGCGGTGCGGGAGGCGGTCGCCGCCGAGCCCGCGGTGGTGCGCGCCCATCTCGGCCCCGGCCGGGCCGACGGCACCCTCGCCCTGGTTCTCGCCCCGGACGCCGTGGTCGCGGACGCCGCCCGCCGGGTCGCCGACGCGCTCTCGGCCAGCGAGGTGCTGCGCGCCCGGCTCGTGCGCGGCATCGATCTGGCGCTGCTCCCGGCCGGCGCCGAGGCCCCGGGTGAGCCGCTGTTCAGCCGCTGAGGCACATGAGCCCGCCGCCTGACGACACAGGCAGCGGGCTCACGTACGTGATGTGCCTAGCCGTAGACGGGGCCGGTGTACTTCTCGCCCGGGCCCTGGCCGGGCTCGTCCGGCACGAGCGAGGCCTCACGGAAGGCCAGCTGCAGCGACTTCAGGCCGTCGCGCAGGGGCGAGGCGTGGAACGTGCTGATCTCGGTGGCGCTCGCGTCGAGCAGCCCGGCCAGGGCCTGGACCAGCTTGCGGGCCTCGTCCAGGTCCTTGTGCTGCTCGCCCTCCTCGGTCAGGCCGAGCTTCACGGCTGCCGCGCTCATCAGGTTGACGGCGACGGTCACGATCACCTCGACCGCGGGAACCTCCGCGATGTCGCGGGCCATGTCGTCGAAGCCGGGGTTCTCGGTGCTGGGAGTGGTCGCGTCGCTCATGCCCCACACGATAAGGCCACGTCGGGGCGGCTCCGCCTGCGGGAGCCGCCCGGGCAGCGGGTTAGCCGTAGTCCCGGGGAGCTGCTAACCTTGTGTAACGACCGGCCGGACACCTATGTGCTCGGCCCACAAGTGGAGGCTCCGATCTCCCACCTGACCGTCCTCAGGGACGGCGGGTCACCGGTCAGGTGGCAGCCATCGTTCCGTACGGACGATGGGGCCGCCCGATAGCGCCCCGCGGTCACACGCGGCGGTGTTCCGGTAGTTCCAGGAGCCCCGCCTGTGTCCCGTCCGGGGCATTTCTGCTTTCCCGGCTCGGTTGGTCTCAAGAGAAGACGTTACGCGGCTGTCCGCCAGGCGGTCGCGTGGTGCTACCGAGGAGGATCCATCAGCGCCGAGCCCCGCATCAACGACCGGATTCGCGTTCCCGAGGTGCGACTTGTCGGTCCCAGCGGCGAGCAGGTCGGGATTGTTCCGCTTGCCAAGGCCCTGGAGCTCGCACAGGAGTACGACCTCGACCTGGTCGAGGTGGCGGCGACAGCCCGTCCCCCCGTGTGCAAGCTCATGGACTACGGGAAGTTCAAGTACGAGTCGGCCATGAAGGCCCGTGAGGCGCGCAAGAACCAGGCGCACACGGTCATCAAGGAAATGAAGCTCCGGCCGAAGATCGACCCGCACGACTACGACACCAAGAAGGGTCACGTCGTCCGGTTCCTCAAGCAGGGGGACAAGGTCAAGATCACGATCATGTTCCGTGGTCGTGAGCAGTCCCGCCCCGAGCTGGGTTTCCGACTGCTCCAGCGTCTCGCTTCGGATGTCGAGGACCTCGGCTTCATCGAGTCGAACCCGAAGCAGGACGGCCGGAACATGATCATGGTTCTGGGCCCGCACAAGAAGAAGACCGAAGCCATGGCCGAAGCCCGCGAGGCCCAGGCCGCCCGCAAGGCGGAGCGTCAGGGGTACACCCCCGACGCCGAGTCCGAGGGTGAGACCGCTGAGGCCCCGGCCGCAGCGACCGAGGCTCCGGCCGAGACACCTTCCGAGGCGTGACCTCCGGGGGTCGCCACCCAGGCGCCCCCGGGTCCCCCGGAAACCACCCAAAGATCTGACGCCCCTGCAGTCCGGTGCCCGCACCGTGAGGGGCGCCACTGACGAGGAGATAACGGCGCGATGCCGAAGAACAAGACGCACAGCGGTGCCAGCAAGCGCTTCAAGATCACCGGCTCCGGCAAGGTGCTGCGCGAGAAGGCCGGCAAGCGCCACCTGCTCGAGCACAAGTCGTCCAAGAAGACCCGCTCGCTGACCGGCACGGTCGTCGTGGCTCCGGCCGACGCCAAGAAGGTCAAGAAGCTTCTCGGCAAGTGAGGCGCCGCCTCCGGTGAACCCGGAGGCGCGACCTCGATCCGACCGGGACCAATTCGTTTCCGGGCCGGGTGAGTCTTCACTGCGACCACCCGACCCCGCTGCAAGGAGTTAAAAGTGGCACGCGTCAAGCGGGCAGTAAACGCCCACAAGAAGCGCCGGGCGATCCTCGAGGCCGCCAGCGGTTACCGCGGTCAGCGTTCGCGCCTGTACCGCAAGGCCAAGGAGCAGGTCACCCACTCCCTGGTCTACAACTACAACGACCGCAAGAAGCGCAAGGGCGACTTCCGTCAGCTCTGGATCCAGCGCATCAACGCGGCCGCCCGCCAGAACGGCATGACGTACAACCGCCTCATCCAGGGTCTGAAGGCCGCCAACATCGAGGTGGACCGCAAGATCCTGGCCGAGCTCGCGGTCAACGACGCCAACGCGTTCGCCGCCCTCGTCGAGGTTGCCCAGAAGGCCCTCCCGAGCGACGTCAACGCCCCGAAGGCCGCCTGATCCAGGCAGTACTTCCGTCGTCCCAGCGTTTCGAGCCGGACCCGCAGGCGTGAGCCGTCTGCGGGTCCGGTGCGTTGCACCACGTGTCGCGTACGCAGTCAGCCGTACGCAGAGAAACGTACGCAGAGAAGCTGACTCACGCAGAGAGGCTCGCCGCCGACCATGGGCACCCCCGAACTGATCTCCGCGCGGTCGCCGCGAATCGCCGCCGCCCGCCGGCTGGCCAGGCGTAATTTCCGCGGCAAGGAGCGCAGGTTCATCGCCGAGGGGCCGCAGGCCGTGCGGGAGGCCGCCGCGCATCGGGGCGGCGACGGCGAACCCACGCTGACCGAGGTCTTCGCCACCGTCGAGGCGGCCGACCGGTACGCCGACATCATCGAGGCCGCCGGCGCCGCGGGTGCCCGGGTGCACCTCGCGGACGGCGACGTGCTCGCCGACGTCTCGCAGACCGTCACCCCCCAGGGCCTGATCGGCGTCTGCCGATTCCTGGACTCGCCCTTCGAGGACATCCTCGCGGCGAAGCCCACCCTGGTCGCCGTCCTCGCCCACGTTCGCGACCCCGGGAACGCGGGCACGGTGCTGCGCTGCGCGGACGCCGCGGGAGCGGACGCGGTCGTGCTCACCGACGCCTCCGTGGACCTCTACAACCCCAAGTCGGTCCGGGCCTCCGTCGGCTCGCTCTTCCATCTGCCGGTGGCGGTCGGCGTCCCCGTGGAGCAGGCCGTGCGGGGGCTCCGGGACGCCGGTGTGCGCATCCTGGCGGCCGACGGCGCCGGTGACGACGACCTCGACGACGAACTCGACGCCGGCACCATGGGCGGGCCCACGGCATGGGTGTTCGGCAACGAGGCGTGGGGCCTCCCGGAGGAGACCCGCGCCCTGGCCGACGCCGTGGTCCGGGTCCCGATCCACGGCAAGGCCGAGAGCCTGAATCTCGCCACCGCCGCCGCCGTGTGCCTCTACGCCTCCGCGCGCGCGCAGCGCCCGCACCGCACCGCCTGATCCCCGCCGCCGGCCCCACCGATCGATACGGGCCATCAGGCCGCCGGTGCCCGCCCGGAGGGTGTCGCACGGCCGCCGGTGCCTAGTAGTGTGGCGAACTCGGGGGCCCACTGCACCGGTTCGAGAGGTGGGGTACGGGAAGATGGCTGTCGGCATGAGCAGGCCGCGAGCGACACACACGGCCGCCGTGCGCGCCCTTTCCGACGGAGCCGGCGCGCGCCGCACCGTCGGCGACCTCGCGACGGGCATCGACCCGGACGATCTTCCCGACGGTCTCGTCGTCGCCGACGAGACCGGCACGGTCATCTGCTTCAACGCGGCCGCGGCCCGGATCACCGCCACGCCCGGGGACGCCGCACTCGGCCGCTCCCTGCACCAGGCACTGCCCCTCGAGGACCTCAAAGGCCGACGCTGGTGGGACCTGACCGACCCGTACGGCGGGCTCGCCACCCGGGTCGGCCAGCCCGAGCGGAATCTGCTGCTCCCCGGCGGCCGTGAGGTCCTGGTCACCGCCCGGTACGTACGCGAGACCCCCACCGGGCCGGTCCGCCGGCTCGTCGTCTCGCTGCGCGGCACCGAGGCGCGCCGCCGCACCGAGCTCAGCCACGCCGAGCTGATCGCCACCGTCGCTCATGAGCTGCGCTCCCCGCTCACCTCGGTCAAGGGCTTCACCGCCACGCTCCTGGCCAAGTGGGAGAGGTTCACCGACGACCAGAAGCGGCTGATGCTGGAGACCGTCGACGCCGACGCCAACCGCGTCAACCGACTCATCGCCGAGCTGCTCGACATCTCCCGTATCGACTCCGGCCGGCTGGAGCTGCGCCGCCAGCCCGTGGACGTCTCCGCCGCCGTCGAGCGCCACATCCAGGCACTCACCGCGAACGGCCAGGCGCCCGACCGTTTCCTCGTACGCACCCGGCAGCCACTGCCCGATCTCTGGGCCGATCCGGACAAGGTCGACCAGGTGCTCGGCAACCTCCTGGAAAACGCCGTGCGCCACGGTGAGGGAACCGTCACCATTGAGGTCGCCCCCGCACCCGCACCGGGGAAGAACGACGAGATCGGAACGGCAGTCACCGTGAGCGACGAAGGTCCCGGCATCCCCGAGGAGTCGATGGCCCGCGTCTTCACCCGCTTCTGGCGGGGCAGCAAGCGCGGTGGGACCGGCCTGGGCCTGTACATCGTCAAGGGCATCGTCGCGGCGCACGGTGGCACCATCACGGTCGACCGCGCACCGGACGGCGGCGCCGAATTCCGATTTATCCTGCCCGTGGGAGCCCCGGCGTATCTCGCCTGAGCGGCCCACGGGCTTCTTCGCCCCCCGGCGGCCCGTAGACTCGACTTTTGGCACCTTTGCGTCCTCAGTCGTCGAACCAGGGTCGCCACCAGCCAATCGGAAGCACGGGAAGAGATGTCGGCACCGAACAAGTCGTACGACCCAGTCGAGGTCGAGGCACTGAAACCGGAAGAGATCGAGCGCCTGCGGGACGAGGCGTTCGCCGCCTTCGCCGCCGCCGGCGACCTCGACGCGCTCGCCCAGGCGAAGACCGCGCACACCGGTGGTACCTCGCCCCTGTCGCTCGCCAACCGGGAGATCGGCGCGCTGCCGCCGCAGGCCAAGGCCGAGGCGGGCAAGCGCGTGGGCCAGGCCCGCGGCGCCGTCTCCAAGGCGCTCGCCGCCCGCCAGGCCGAGCTCGAGGCCGAGCGTGACGCCCGGGTTCTGGTCGAGGAGGCGGTGGACGTCACCCTGCCCTACGACCGCACCCCGGCCGGTGCGCGCCACCCTCTGACGACCATCATGGAGCGCGTCGCCGACGTCTTCGTCGCCATGGGGTACGAGATCGCCGAGGGCCCCGAGGTCGAGGCGGAGTGGTTCAACTTCGACGCCCTGAACTTCGTGCCCGACCACCCGGCGCGGCAGATGCAGGACACCTTCTTCGTCCAGGGCGCCGACGGTGCCAAGGGCGACGAGTCCGGCGTCGTGCTGCGTACGCACACCTCGCCGGTCCAGGCCCGCTCGCTGCTCAGCCGCAAGCCCCCCGTCTACGTGGTCTGCCCCGGCCGGGTCTACCGCACCGACGAGCTCGACGCCACGCACACCCCGGTCTTCCACCAGATCGAGCTGCTCGCCGTCGACGAGGGCCTCACCATGGCCGACCTCAAGGGCACCCTCGACCACATGGTCCAGGCGCTCTTCGGCCCGGACATGAAAACCCGGCTGCGGCCGAACTTCTTCCCGTTCACCGAGCCGTCCGCCGAGATGGACATGGTCTGCTACGTCTGCCGCGGCGCGTCCGTCGGCAACCCGGACCGCCCCTGCCGCACCTGCGGCAGCGAGGGCTGGATCGAGCTCGGCGGCTGCGGCATGGTCAACCCGAAGGTGCTCGTCGCCTGCGGCGTGGACCCCGAGAAGTACAGCGGATTCGCCTTCGGATTCGGTATCGAGCGGATGCTGATGTTCCGCCACAACGTCGAGGACATGCGAGACATGGTTGAGGGCGACGTCCGGTTCACCCGGCCGTTCGGGATGGAGATCTGATGCGCGTCCCGCTTTCCTGGCTGCGGGAATACGTCGACCTGCCGGCGACGGAGACCGGCCGTGACGTACAGGCCAAGCTCGTCTCCGTCGGCCTCGAGGTCGAGACCGTCGAGCAGACCGGCGCCGGCCTCAAGGGCCCCCTGGTCGTCGGACAGGTGCTGACCATCGAGGAGCTGGAGGGCTTCAAGAAGCCCATCCGCTTCTGCACCGTCGACGTCGGCACCGCCAACGGCACCGGCGAACCGCAGGAGATCGTCTGCGGCGCCCGTAACTTCTCCGTCGGCGACAAGGTCGTCGTGGTCCTCCCGGGCGCCGTACTGCCCGGTGACTTCGCCATCGCCGCGCGCAAGACGTACGGCAAGACCTCGCACGGCATGATCTGCTCCACCGACGAACTCGGCATGGGCGACGACGGAACGCACGGCATCATCGTGCTGCCGCCCGAGTTCGAGCCCGGCACCGACGCGATCGAGCTCCTGGAGCTCGTCGACGAGGTCCTCGACATCGCCGTCACGCCCGACCGCGGCTACTGCCTCTCGATGCGTGGTGTCGCCCGCGAGACCGCCATCGCGTACGGGCTGCCGCTGCGCGACCCGGCGCTCCTGGACGTGCCGCCGCCCAACGCGCACGGCTACCCGGTGAAGGTGTCCGACCCGATCGGATGCAGCAACTTCACCGCACGTACGGTCACCGGCCTGCGGCCGGAGGCACGCTCCCCGATCTGGATGCAGCGCAGGCTGCAGAAGGCCGGGATGCGCAGCGTCTCGCTGGCCGTCGACATCACCAACTACGTGATGCTGGAGCTCGGCCAGCCGCTGCACGCCTACGACCGCACCCGTGTCGAGGGCCCGATCGGGGTGCGCCGCGCCCAGCAGGGCGAGAAGCTCACCACGCTCGACGGCGCCAAGCGCGTCCTGGACGCCCAGGACCTGGTCATCACCGACGACCGCGGGCCGATCGGCCTGGCGGGCGTCATGGGCGGCGCCGACACCGAGATCGCCGACCACGCCGAGGACACCGGGACCACCGAGGTCGTCATCGAGGCCGCGCACTTCGACGCGATCGCCATCGCCCGGACCGCGCGCCGCCACAAGCTGAGCTCCGAGGCGTCCAAGCGCTTCGAGCGCGGCGTCGACCCGCAGGCCGCCGCCGCTGCCGCGCAGCGCACGGTCGACCTGCTGGTCCTCCTCGCGGGCGGCACGGCAGAGGCCGGCGTCACGGAGATCACCGCACCGTCCGCACCCCGCACCATCGCGATGCCGGCGAACCACCCCGACCGGGTGGCCGGTGTCGCGTACGGCCGCGAGACCGTCGTACGCCGCCTCCAGCAGGTCGGCTGCGACGTCTACGGGCAGGACGAGCTGATCGTCACGACACCGTCCTGGCGCCCCGACCTCGCCGCGCCGAACGACCTGGCCGAAGAGGTCATCCGGCTGGAGGGCTACGAGAACCTCCCCTCCACCCTGCCGACGCCGCCGTCCGGCCGCGGGCTCACCGACCGCCAGCGGCTGCACCGCCGCATCGGCCGGGCCCTCGCCGGTGCCGGGTACGTCGAGGCGCTCAGCTACCCGTTCATCGGTGACGCCGTCCTCGACCAGCTCGGCCTGGACAAGGACGACGACCGCCGCCGTACGGTCACCCTCGTCAACCCGCTCTCCGACGAGGAGCCCGCGCTGCGCACCACGCTGCTGCCGGGCCTGCTCGGCACACTGCGGCGCAACGACGGCCGCGGCAGCCACGATCTGGCGCTCTTCGAGACGGGCCTGGTCTTCAGGCCCACCGGCGACGAGACCAAGGCCGTGCGCCTGCCCGTCGACCGCCGTCCCACCGACGAGGAGATCGCCGGGCTGGACGCCGCGCTGCCGCGTCAGCCGCGCCGGGCCGCCGTCGTTCTCGCGGGGGCCCGTGAGCAGGCCGGCTGGTGGGGCAAGGGCCGCCCCGCCGACTGGGCGGACTCCGTCGAGGCAGCGCGCTCCCTCGCCCGTGAGGCGGGCGTCGAACTGACGGTCCGCGCCGACCGGCACGCCCCGTGGCACCCCGGCCGCTGCGCCGCGCTGTACGTCACGGTCGGCGGCGAGGAGACCCTCTTCGGACACGCGGGCGAACTGCACCCGCGTGTCGTCAAGGAGCTCCACCTGCCCGAGCGGACCTGCGCCATGGAGGTCGAGCTCGACGTCCTGGAGCAGGCCGTGGACGGCGCGCTGCAGGCGCCCCGGATCTCCACCTTCCCGGTGGCGACCCAGGACGTCGCGCTCGTCGTCGCCTCGGACGTGTCCGCCGACGCGGTGGAGAAGGCGCTCCGCGAAGGCGCCGGTGACCTGCTCGAATCGCTTCGGCTGTTCGACGTCTTCACCGGCGAGCAGATCGGTGAGGGCAAGAAGTCCCTCGCGTACGCGCTGCGGTTCCGTGCCCCGGACCGCACGCTGACCGTCGAGGAGGCCTCCGCGGCCCGCGACACCGCGGTCGCCCTGGCCACCGAACGCACGGGCGCGGTACTGCGCGGCGCGTAGCACCCCAGCAGTGAGAAGGGGCGTATCCGGCCACCGGATACGCCCCTTCTGTTCTCGCCGGACGGCCCGGGGGCCGCACACGGACCCTCCTGTCATCGGGGCAGTGGGCTGTGCGATCCGGCGCCGCCCGTCCTGCCACGGAGTGTCGGGCAGGCCGGCAGGACGGACGGCGCGGGTGCGGGTCGTCGAACTGTATGAGGGGGAGCCGACGACCCGGCCGCCTCTTGCGAGGCACTCATTCAACCGAGCGGTGCTCCGGCGCGGCAGAGCGCACAGCAGGATGGTTCGGGCATTCCGTTCACACCCCGTGTGAATCGTGCTCCACTAGGGTCATTGCGACGCGCACATGGGGGGGCGATGGAGCCCAATGTCCTGCTCGAATCCCTGATCGACGAGGCAGGTGTGTCCCGTGCGGGGCTCGCCGGTCATGTCAACCAGGCCGGCCGTGCCCGCGGGCTGTGCCTGCGCTACGAGCACACGGCGGTCGCCCGCTGGCTCAAGGGCCAGCGTCCGCGCGGCCAGGTTCCCGACCTGATCTGTGAGGTCCTCGCCGGCCGGCTGGACCGGCCCGTCACGCTCGACGACATCGGTATGGGAATTCCCGGGATGTACGCGGCCACCCCGGGCGTCGGCCTCTCGGGGTTCGTCGAGCACGCGACGGCCCTGTGGCGTTCCGACGAACAGCAGCGTGCGCACCTCGCCACCGTGCCCGCCGTCACGGGCACGACAGCCGTGATGCCGGTCTGGGAGTGGGAGAACCCTCCTGAGGACGCCGATGTCTCCCGCCCCGGTCCGTCCCGGGTGAGCCCGGCGGACATAGCGATGCTCCGCGCGGCCCGCGCGCACTACGAGCAGATGTACCGGAAGGCGGGCGGCATCGCGACCAGGTCCCGCATCGTCGGCTTCCTCAACGCCGAGGCCGCGCCACTCCTGCGCGGCGGGTACGGCGACGCCACGGGCCGCCGGCTCCACCGCGCGACCGCCGGGCTGGTGGCCGTGGCGGGCATCTGTGCCTACGACTCCGACGCCCATGGACTCGCCCAGCGCTACTTCCACCAGGCGCTGCGTCTGGCCAAGGCCAGCGGGGACCGGGGGCTCGGCGGCTATGTGATCGCGCTGCTCGTGAACCAGTCGTTGTACCTGGCCGAATTCCGTCGGGCCGTCGCCTTCGCCGAGGCGGCGCTGCGGGCGGCGGGACCGCACATCACCCCGGCACTGGCCACCGATCTGCACGCGATGCAGGCCAAGGCCTACGCCCAGCTCGGCGACCACCGCGGAGCCCTGAAGTGCATCGGCCGCGCCGAGGCCCAGGCCGGCCGCATCCGGAGCGGAGGCGAACCGGACGAGACGGGGTACGTCCAGCCGGGCCTGGTCAACGTACAGGTGGCGGAGGCACTGCTGTGTCTCGGGGATCTCACCGGTGCCCGGGAGCACGCGGCGGCGGCCGTACGCTCCCCGGCGCACGATCGTGGGACGGTGCACCGGCTCGCCATGCTCACCCATCTCGAACTGCTCCAGGGTGAGGCGGACAAGGCGGCCGGCACGGCCTCGGAAATGGCGGAACGCGCCCGGGGCATGGAATCCCAGCGGCTCAGGGACCGGCTGCGCGCCGTACGCGAGCATCTGGCCGCGAGTGGCAGCGCCGACGCCGAAGCGGCTGCCTGCCTCATCGACGGAGCGCTGCGCGTGCCCCTGTGAGCCTCTCCCCAGGTGTCTTCACACGTTGCCCCTGCGGGGCGGACCCTGCTCCGATATTGCCATCGACCAGTCGGAAGGTGGCAGAACTGTGCAGTGGACGAACTTAAGCGAACAGACCGTGTACGAGAATCGCTGGTTCCGGGTCAATCTGGCGGATGTCGTACTCCCCGACGGCCGGCATCTGGACCACTTCCTCATCCGGCTCCGGGCCGTCGCCGCGGCGACCGTGGTCAACGAGGCCGACGAGGTCCTGCTCCTGTGGCGGCACCGGTTCATCACCGACAGCTGGGGCTGGGAACTCGCCGCGGGCGTGGTCGAGGACGGTGAGGACATCGCCGTCGCGGCGGCGCGGGAGATGGAGGAGGAGACCGGCTGGCGCCCCGGCGAACTGCGCCCGCTGATGACGGTGGAACCGGCCAACGGCCTCGTCGACGCCCGCCACCACCTCTTCTGGTCCAGGGAGGCGACGTACACCGGCCATCCGGCGGACGACTTCGAGTCCTCGCGCCGCGAATGGGTCCCGCTGAAGCTCGTCCCGGACCTGATCGCACGCGGTGAGATACCGGCGGCCAACATGGCGGCCGGTCTGCTGATGCTCCATCACATGCGGCTGGGCTGACGGCACATGCCGGTGCGGCGGGCCGTCCTGGGAGTTCCGGGCGGCCCGCCGCACCGGCATGTGAAGAGTTCGGCATCAACGACTTCGGGGACAGAACATGCCGCAGCCAATGAAGCAGCTCGACCCGGGGGCGTCCACCACAAGCAGCGCAGGCCGCACCGGCTTGCGATCAGGTATCCGCGTTGGGTGCAGATCCCATGAGGGTGCTGTCGATCAGGAGGTGGGTATGAGCGGGTCGCGTCTGGTGGTTTCCGGTGTATTCCAGCTGCTGGTGCCAGGCCCAGTAGGCGTCGAAGTCGCCGTTCGCACGGACGGCACGCAGCGTGAGTACGGCTTCGGCTCCGGACAGGCCCCAGGGGGCGCCGGTGATGTCCAGGCGGTCTTTGAGCAAGTGCCGGAAGGCTCTCTCGACGATCCCGGTAGCGATCGGTCAGCCCGCGTTCCAGGGCGGTGTCGTAACGCAGGTACTCGGCCTTGCCGGTCAGGTAGTTCACGGCCTCGTCGATGCCCTTGCGCGGGGCGCCGCCCAATCCGGCGGCGCGGGCGGCTTCCTCGAGTGGTGCGGCCGCGGTCGGCTGCGCGCCGCCGCCGAGCAGGACGCGGGCATGGCGGGCGACCCGGTCTGGTGCCGACGGTCGGCCTGGGCTACTCGTCGCAGGCTGCTGACGGCCGCACTTCGGTCACCAACAACCAGGGTTCCTGGGTCGGCGACGGCTTCTCCTACGATCCCGGCTACATCGAGCGCCGCTACAAGCCCTGCTCGCAGGACGGCCACTCCGAATCCGGTGAGCAGTGCTGGGCGTTCGAGAACGCCACCATCCTGCTGAACGGGCAGTCCAGCGAACTGGTCCAGGACGACACCACCAAGAAGTGGCACCTGTCCAGTGACGACGGCGCGAAGGTCGAGAAGCGCACCGGCGCGACCAACGGCGACAACGACGGAGAGCACTGGGTCGTCACCACCAGCGATGGCACCGAGTACTACTTCGGCCTCAACCAGCTGCCCGGTTGGACGAGCGGCAAGGAGGAGACCAAGTCCGTCTGGACCGCACCGGTCTTCGGCGACGACAGCGACGAGCCCTGCTACAACGCGACGTTTGCCTCCGCGCACTGCAAGCAGGCTTGGCGCTGGAGCCTGGACTACGTCAAGGACACCCACGGCAACGTGATGTCCTACTTCTACGAGCCGGAGACCAACTACTACGCTCTCAACGGCAAGACGGACGTCAACGGTACCGCCTACCACCGCGGTGGCTACCTCAAGCGGATCGACTACGGTCAGCGCGACGGCCAGTCCTACGCAGGCAAGGCACCGGCGCGCATCAACTTCACGGTCGCCGAGCGCTGCCTGCCCACCGACACCTTCGACTGCGTCACGTCCAAGCGGACCAAGGCCAACGCAGCGAACTGGCCCGACGTCCCGGTCGACCAGGAGTCTGCTGCGGGCGCCAAGTGCACGGTGGGCCAGACATTCTTCACCACCAAGCGGCTGACCGGGATCACCTCCCAGATCCGCACGGGCGCCACCACATACCGGGACGTGGACCACTGGTCGTTCACCCACCAGTTTAACGACAACGGCGACGACTCCAAGGCTCTCTGGCTCCATAAGATCCAGCACGAGGGCGGGACGGCACGGCCGTCAAGATGCCGGCCATCGAGCTGTTCGGTGAGCAGCTGGCCAACCGGGTGGACGCGGTCGGCGACAACATCGCACCTTTCCACCGCTACCGCCTGTCCACCGTGCTGAGCGAGACCGGCTCCCAACTGGACGTCAACTACGCGGCCACCAACTGCACCAAGTCCGCCCTGCCCAAGCCAGGAGAGTCGACCAAACGCTGCTACCCGGTGAAATGGGCACCCCCGGGCTACCTGGAACCGATCACCGACTGGTTCCACAAGTACGTCGTCGCAGAGATCATCGAGACCGACCGCACCGGCGGCAGCGAAGGCATCGTCACCCGCTACGACTACAAGGGCGACGCGGCCTGGCGGAAGGCCAAGCCTGATGGCATCACCGAGGACAAGTACCTGACCTGGGGCAACTGGCAGGGTACGGCAAGGTGTCGGTCACCAGCGGCACCGCGGACAAGCAGTCCACCCGCATCGACTACACCTACCTCCAAGGCATGGACGGCGACAAGGACGCCGACGGAAAGACCAAGCCGATCAAGGACGTCAAGCTCGGCGACAAGATCATCGCCACTGACCCCAAGACCGGCAGAACCACCGTCCGCGAAGTCGTCCGCACCATCACCACCGAGGACGACAAGCACTTCGTCGACCTCACCATCACCGCCAAGCACGAGAGAGTAAACACCAAGGCGGAGAAGAAGGCCGGAGGTAAGCGAGCAGGCGAGGCGAACAGCCACGCCTCAACCGCCAGCCTCACCTCCACCATCAACCATCCCTTCTGGTCCCCCTCCGCCAAGCAGTGGATCGAAGCCGGCGACCTCACACCCGGCATGACCCTCCGCACCGCCGACGGAGGCACCGCCACCCTCACCGCCACCCGCCCCTTCGAACAGCGCCAGCGCACCCACGACCTCACAATCCGTGACATCCACACGTACTATGTGCTGGCGGGGGCTACGCCGGTACTGGTTCACAACTGTGGTGGCTCGCAACCCGGACACTCCGATCTTTGCAGGTGCGACCCGGAGAAGCCCCGCAGCGAGGTTGTCCTGGACGCGGACTCGTTCGAACAGGCCAGAAACAAGGCCCTGGACACCGTGGGGCCCATCGACACCGGTTCGTGGCAGCGTCGGCAGGGGACGATGGATTCTGCGGTCGACACCTTCGGTAGGGATACCGGGTTCACCGCGACCAGCGGGGGAGAATACAGGTCGTTCCGCCTGGATACCGACGACCGGATCGGCCCGCACATCAATGTGATGACGGGTAAGGGTGCGTCGGTTCGAAAATGGGCGATAAGGTTCCCTGGCGGGAGCGGGGGTATTTCGACGTGGTTGAGGCGGAACGTATGACCGACGGTAGTTCTTATGGGAGTCATCCGGAATACCTTCCGGACTTCATGAATGACCCCCGTGACGATGACGGCCGGCAGGTGATGAAGCTGGATCTCGCCGAGAACCGCGCGCTGGCGGCAGCGACGCTGAGCAGATTTCCGGCTGCTGCCGGCGACGTGATCGACTTCGAGTCCACTCCGTTCGAAGACCGCCTCTGGTGGGACGATGAGGAGCATTGGACGAGGATGGCGGCGGAGCTGCTCTCCTTGTACGTACAGCGGGATGAGCGGATCGCCGTCATCTGGGGCAACTATCTGATGCCGGCCGTGACCATGCCTGCGGATGTTGCGGTGCGACATGCGCGGGACATCCTGGACGCCGGGCCGCACTTCTGGATCCACCCGCTTGGCGGTTCGGTGCTCATTGAATGTCTAATGGATGGACAAGTGACGGTCGTGACGATTCCGTCAAGGTAAGTACAGAACCAGTGAGAACGCCCCGCCGGGGAATCGGCGGGGCGTTCTCACTGGTCTCCAGTCGTTGTTCGCAGCCAGGCGGCAGGATTCGGAATGTCCTGAGTCGGTAACGCGGAGCCGAATATGGTCCGTGAATTGCGATCGCGTGACCCCCCTTCCTGCGCAACCTGAAGAGGGGGTGTTACGGGTTTGACGGCAACGCTGACGGCAACGTCAGCGGACGACGGCTGCGGTGGGCGGGTCGTCTGGATCGTCGGTCGGGCTGAGGATGCTGCCGAGGGTGTCGATGGCCTGGCGCTGGAGGCGGAGTCGGACGTGTAATGGTGACGTCGGGTATTGGAAATGTCCGAATGCCTCTGATCCGGAGCTCCTGTGTGCGGCCCGGGAGCCGATGTCAGCCCTGCTTGAGTATGCGAGCCCTTAGAGGGCGTTCACATAGCGTTCATCCGATATACCCGTTTCGCCCACGCCCCGCTTTGGGCGTCTTTGTCAGATAGGGGTAATTCGTTCCACGCGAAGTCGAGCATTCAGCTGTCCGCCTCGCGTAGTTCTGTACTCGGAAACCCGTCTGATTTGAAAATGGTACGGAAGCGCCCGGGTTCTAACGGAACACACCCCTCCGCCATAACCATGATCACGCTGTGCTGTGAGCGAGCGCAAGCCGTACCCCAGCGACCTGTCCGACGCCCGATGGGCCCTGATCGAGCCGACGTTGACGACTTGGCGAAATGCCCGCCTCGAGCGCCGCCCAACAGGACAGCCGGCCAAAGTCGAACTGCGCGACGTGTTCGATGCACTCCTCTACATCAACCGCACCGGAATCCCCTGGAAATACCTCCCGCACGATTTCCCGGGCCACGGCACCGTCTACTTCTACTACGCCGTCTGGCGTGACGAGGGAATTCTCGCCCAGCTCAACTACGAGCTGACCGGCCTGGCCCGCGTGAAGGAAGGGCGCGAGCCCGAGCCGACCGCCTCCATCATGGACACTCAGAGCGTCAAGACCTCCACCAACGTGCCTCTGGCCAGCCGGGGAACGGACGCCGCGAAGAAGATCGTGGGCCGCAAGCGCGGCATCCTGACCGACACGATCGGCCTCATCCTCGCCGTGACCGTTGCCGGCGCCGGTCTCTCCGAGAACGCCATAGGAATACGCCTCCTCGACCAGGCGAAAGAGACTTACCCAACCATCGCGAAAAGCTGGGTTGACACCGGCTTCAAGAACGCCGTCGTCGAGCACGGAGCCCGCCTCGGCATCGACATCGAAGTCGTCAACCGCAACCCAGAAAAGCGTGGCTTCCACATCGTGAAAAGACGCTGGGTAGTGGAGCGGAGTATTGGTTGGATCATGACGCACCGCCGTCTCACCCGCGACTACGAGACGCTCACGGCCAGCTCCGAGGCGATGATCCACATCGCCTCGAGCGACAACCTCTCCAAGCGCATAACGGACGAGACCACGCCAACGTGGCGAGGAACCTACTAGGGCATACAGTGCAATACGCCTAGATCAAATGCCCTCTCAGACCTGTTCGAAGTGGAATGCCTTGATGAAGCAGTCGCGGGGCTGGGCGACTGCGAAGAGGATGCACTCCACGAGCGACTGGGCGGTGAGGGCATCCTTGGCCTCCCGAGGAGTGGACTTCCACTCCTCGGAGAGTGGGTCGGTGTTGTCGAAGTCGGGCGGGTAGAGCGATATCACTCGGACTCCCTGGGGCCGTAGGCGCTTGGAGAGGATCTCGGTGAACCCGGCCTGTGCGCTCTTGGCTGCATAGAAGGCGTCGTGTGCGTCCGAGCGGTGATGTCCGGCCGTTCCGCATGCGGAGACCATCGTCACCACATCCGGCTTGTCCGAGTTGAGTAGGAGTGGAAGGAAGTTCTTCACGGTCAGGACCGTGCCCGTGGCGCCGGATGCGATGGTGTCGACGACATCGGCGTCGGAGGCTGACTGGAGGTCCGGTCCTTCGAGGTAGCGCGAGCCGTTGTTGATCAGGATGTCGACGTGGTCGGTGTGCTGGGTGACGCTGGAAGCGAAGTCACGGATTGAGGCGGGATCCGTCAGATTGCAGGCATAGGCGTGAACCCGCTGATGGCCTCGGTCTCGGATCTCATCACGGACACGCTCAGCGGCAGCGAGGCTGCGTGCGGACAGGAAGACCTCGGCGCCGAGGTCTGCGAGCCGGATCGCCAGAGTTCGCCCGAAGTCGCGGCCGGCAGCACTGATGACGACTCGATGGTTGTCGAATCTCATGATTTTGCTCCTTGTTCGTGGACCGGCTGTTGTTGCGGTGAAGTGCGGTGGCTGACCTCGGCCGCATAGGTGGCCCAGTCTCCCGCGGAGAGTCGTTGCCAGGCGACGACGACGTCGGTGTGAATGCCGAGGGTGCGGGCGAGGATCGCGGCGGGGATTTCGGTGGCGAGCTGGAAGAGAGCGGTGCTACGGGCCTGGTTGGGGCGGATGCCGAGTTGGTTCAGCCGCTGTGTCAGCTGGCTGGTGCTGATCGGGCGTCCAGGCTGGCCGCCGGGGAAGAGCCATGGAGACGGGGTCAAGGCCCCGATGGTCGCGTGGCCCTTGCGGTTCGCGACGACCGCGTGGACCAGTGCGGCGACGGGCTCGGGTAGCTGGACGGGGGCATCGCCGAGGTGAAGACGTACCTCTTGAGCGCCGACCTCGACGTCCTCGATGGTCAAACGACCGATCGCCGATGGCCGTTGGGCATAGAGGAGGAGAAGCAGCACTGCGAGACGGTCTTCGGGTTTCAGGGTGTCGTCGTGCAGGAGCCGACGTGCGACGTTCCAGCGATGCTCGTCATCGAGCGGTTGAGTGGGGCCGTTCCAGCGGATGGCGGGGACGTGGACGGTGGTGAGCTTCCTGGTGTGGGCCCAGCGGGTGAGGTGCCCGGCTGTCTGGCGGTAGGTGGCGGAGTCGTCGGTGAGCCACCGGTCGAGGTCGGCCTGGCGGCAGGTTTCCCGGGTGAGGTGGGCGGTCAGCCAGTTCAGTAAGGCGACAGCCGCGTGGGTGCGTTGACGCGCGGACATGAATTGCTGCGGGGTGAGGAGGCGGCCGTTGCTGCGGCGCCGAAGCCGCCGGACCAGGTGCCAGATCGCGTACCGGTGCAGGATTTTGCGTTGTTCGGGGTCCGGCTGGGATGTGAGGAGGCCGGTGAGGAAACGTTCGAGGCGGACCATGTACTCGTCCCGCTCGGGCAGGGCACCGACGCCGACGAGGACTTGGCGGAAGTGGGCGAGGGGCGGGCTGTCGGGCAATGCGTCGAGGGCCTCGTGGGTCAGGGCCCGTCGGCCGGCCGCGAGGTCGGACAGGACCAGGGAGACGGGCGGTTTGTTCAGCCAGCGTCGGGCGGTGGTGGGGTGCTCGGTGGTGGCGATGTTGTGTAGGAGGGCTTCGAGGCCGGGGTGGAGGGCATCGGACGGAGGGCCCAGAAGCTCGTTGAGGCGCCGGTTGATGAGGCAGCGAGCGCACTGACCGGGGTGCGGGTAGTCGGGGTCGTTGCAGGTGGGGCAGGTGTGCCAGACCTCAGGGGTGGTGCAGTCCGCGCATAGGGGCTGGTTGAGGGTGCCGGAGACGACAGCCGTGACGCGTCCGCAGGCTGAGCATGGTGCTGAGCGGCGCTGGCAGTGCGGGCACCACGGTTGGCCCGTGGTGCGGGAGGTGCCGCAGGGCTTCTCCTCGCTGCAGATGCTGCAGGTCGCAGTTGGCAAGGAGGGGCAGCTCGAGCAGAGCGGACCGTCCGGCGTGCGAGTGCTCACGACCTTTAGTCTGCCGCAGTTGATGCAGGTCTCCAGGTTCGCAGGGTCGTTGACCAGGCAGTTCGGACATAGCGGCCGACCTTGATCGTCGTGGGTCGCCGGCTCCCGGCGGGCTCCGCAGCCCGAGCACTCCTCGATGCGGGAGTGGGAGATGCAGGTGCGGCAGACCCGCTGTCCGTTCAGGGGCTTGTCGATGCGTACGACTCTGTGGCAGCCGGGGCAGGACGGCCGGACGATCCCGGTGACGCCTGCCTCGTGCAGCAGGTCGATCAACCGGAGGATCGCGCGGTGGGGTGCAAGATGGCCGTTCCCGGTCAGCAAGGCAGGGTTGGATTCCAGAGCCCAGGCGAGTTTTTGCTGGTAGGAGGGGCGGGGTGCCGATCGGCGGACCGCGTCGGCGATCACTTCCTGCTCGGCCTGCGAGTCCAGTTCGGTGATCAGGGCGCCGATCACCGTGATGGGGTCGCGGCCATCGGTGTCCGGGCACTTGCCGCATCGTGGCTGCCCGGCCCGGTCGCGTGAAGCGACCCGGCGGGTGTTTCCGCAGGAAGCACACGGCTCGGGCTGTGGTCCGCAGTTCCAGCAGTACCAGTCCTGGCCGCGGCGCTGAAGGGTTCGCATCTGTCTGCCGCATTCGGCGCATCACGGCGCCGAGACCGCCTGGGCTCCGGCCTCACGTAGGGCGATGAGCAGGTCGCCGACGGCCCTGGGCGCCGGAGAGCGTCCGTCGCTCAGCACGCTGGGATGCTCGGTCAGATGCGACGCGAGGCGGCGTGACTTCGAGCGGCCGCCCGCGACGCTGGTGACCACGGCGCGGATCCGGTCGGGCTCCAGGCCATGCTCGACGACCGCGACAAGGTCCACGATCAGCCCGACCGGATCGGAGACGGCCCGCTCGGGGTGCCCGGGTGCGGTCACGGCCGCTCGACACCACGGATGCGGGCTCGCTTGGGCCGCAGGCCACCGACACCTCTCTCGGCGCCAACAGCCTTCTGCGTTCGGTTAGTGATCCGGCGCCGGCTGCGGCCACGGGCTCGATGAGGTCGTCCATGGTGCAGTCGAGGATGTCGAGCAGGGCCATGAGGATCTTCAGGCTGAGCCGTTCGGGGCGCTCGACGACAAGCCGGTAGACCTGGCTGGAGGACAGGGTGATGCCGCGTTCGTCCAGCAACGGGATGAGATCCGTGGTGGAGAAGAATCCACGGTCGGCCATGACCTTGCGCAGGTGCCATTGGTAGTCCAGCTTCGCGGCCATCAGCGGTCCTTGTGTGCGGAAGCGGTCGGGGCGAGTGCGGGAGCAAGTGCCTTGTGGAGCATGGTGTTCATGAAGTCGTCGCTGACGTGGGTGTAGATGGCGGTGGAGCTGTCATTCTCGTGACCGACTTGCTGCTGCAGAAACCGCCGGTCGACCCCGTCCTCGGTGAGGTGGGTGACGTAGGCGTGGCGAGCGGAGTGGACGACGAGTTGCTTCGGGAGCTTCAGCGCGTCACGGTAGGCGACGAACCGGGAGTTGATCTCCGCCGGTTTGATCCGGCCGCCCCGTTCAGTCACCCAGAGTGCGGGATGGTCCTCGCAGCCGAACCGTGGCCGCACGTTCTCCACGTAGTCGGCGACCGCCTCCACCGCCCAGTCCATCACCGACAGTACGTTCCGGCGCCGGGGCGGCTGGCCCTTCTTGGCCTTGCCGTAGCGGACGTTGAGCGTGCCGTACTGGCCGAAGTGCGGGGCCGAGGCGTTGCGGCCGAAGTCCATCAGGTCGAGTGTGGCCGCCTCGGTGCGGCGCAACCCCCACCCGTAGCTGACCTTGAAGAGCGTCGCGTCCCGGTAGGCGGCGAGGGCCCCCTTGCGCTTGGCCCGTACCGCTCGGTCGACCTGGTCGTCGGCGTAGTCGAGGAAGCGCTGAATCTCCTCGCGGGTGAACGGCCTTGCCTCCGGACTGCCCTCGTAGTTGTTGAGGTGGGCGATGGTGTTCCACTCGTGGCAGATCGCTATCGGGTGGGTGCCGAAGGCGTCCTCGCAGGCCACAGCCCAGCCGTAGCGGCCGTCGATCAGGAACTCGCTGAACAGACGCAGACTGCCCTGGTAGCTGCGGATCGTGGATGGCGCGAGGTGTTTCTCGCTGGTCAGCCAGAGCGACCACTCGTCCACATGCCCCGGCGTCCAGGCCCATGGGTATTCGTTGGTGTACTCCAGGAACCGGCGTACGAGCCGTTCTCGGGCGATGACCGTGTCCTCGCGGAGCCCGCGGGCAGCCTGCTGGGCCCGCCAGCCCCGCACCATTGCCTCGACCATCGCGTCCTGCGGACGCAGCTGGACCACCCCGGAGACCAGCTCCAGATGGGCTGCCCCAGCCAGGTCGGCGCGTCGCTGTAGACCCACTCTCACCCTCCCCTTCAGAGGGCAAATCCTGCCCTGACCTCGCGACCTGCAGCTTCTTGCCCATCTGACGCAATTCCCGAGGGTTCGCGTAGACGCCGATGTGGGCGTGGCCGAGGAGTTCCTTGATGACGACGAGGTCGACGCCCTGTTCCAGGAGCAGGGTGGCGGTGGAGTGCCGTAGGCCGTGGAAGCGGATGCGGCGGAGGCCGGCCCGGTTGAGGGCTGGGCCGAACTGGCCGTGCCCCCGCAGCTGCTCAACGGCCAGGACCCGTCCCTGATGGACGACCTGGAACAGCGCACAGCCGCCTGGCTCGCGGCCGGCCGGAACGTCGTCGTGCACACCACCCGCGGAACCCAGGACCCGCGCTACGCCGCGGCCGGCCCCGTCGACGCGTCCCATGTGGGCGAGCTCCTGGGCACCCTGGCCAAGACCATGGCCGTCAAGGGGCTCACCCGGGACATCGCCGTGCTCGGCGGCGACACCTCCAGCCACGCCCTACTGGCCATGGGAGTGAGTCAACTGCGCGTCGCGGCCCAGTTCGTCACGGCCGTCCCCATCTGTCGCACCGACAGCACAGCGGCGGTGGCCGACTGCCGGCTCCTGCTCAAGGGCGGCCAAGTCGGTCCGATCGATGTGCTCCAGTGCTTCGCACAGCCGAACCCCACGGCCTGACTCACCGTCAAGAACCCCGCCACACGCATCCCGAACCCGAGGAGAACGAGCTCATGAGGGCAGTCGTCAAAGCAACCGCAGGCAAGGGAGTCGAGTACGTCACCCACGCGCCCGAGCCCAAGGCCAGCGACGGCACAGTCGTCGTGGACATCGCAGCAGCCTCATTGTGCGGCACCGACCGTGAATGCTACGAGTGGTCACCGGCAGCCCAGGCATTCGACCTGGGACTCCCCGTCGTCCTGGGCCACGAAGCGGCAGGCACCATCGTCGAGGTGGGAGCCGGCGTGGAGAACCTGCGCGTCGGTGACCGCGTCGCCCTGGAAAGCCATCTCCCGTGCGGCCAGTGCTTCGCATGCCGCACCGTGGACGCCCACACCTGCGAGCACACGCGGATCCTCGGCATGCACTTCGACGGCGTCTTCGCCGAACGAGTCGCCGTGCCCCACAACATCTGCGTCCCCCTGCCCGACAGCGTGCCGCTGGAGACCGGCGCCCTGCTGGAATCCGCAGGTGTCGCCGTCCACGCCATCCAGCGAGCCGGGTACTCGGTCGCCGGCCGTGGCGTTCTGTTCAGTGGCACCGGCCCGGTGGGCATGGTCGTCGCCCGACTCGCGTCCCTCATGGGCGCCGCCTACGTGATCGTGATCGAGCCGAACCCCTTCCGCCGCGCCGCAGCCGAGCGACTCGGAGTGATCACGATGGAGCCCGGCGACGGCGTCGTCGAGCGCAGCCGCGAACTGAGCGGCCACCGCGGCGGCGCGTACGTGGCCTTCGAATGCTCGGGAGCAGCCGCCGCGCTGCCGCCTCTTTTCGACGCTCTGCGTCGCGAAGGAACGGTCGTGACGGTGGGGCACCCCGGCCGGCCCGTACCGATCGACGTCGCTGCCCAGATCAACAAGCGGGGTATCACCCTGCGCGGGATCTTCGGCCGCCGGCTGTGGGACACCTGGGAGCAGACACTGCTTCTGTTGAACTCCGGGCGCCTGGACCTGGACTGGTTGATCACCCACCGGCTCAGGCTCAGCCAAGCCGACGAGGCCATCGACCTCCTCACCGGCGACGCCTGCAAGGTTCTCCTGGTGCCTGGGATGGGCTGATCCCTTCACATCGCATCAGGGTTCGTCCGTGCCGCGCCGAGCACGGACGAAGCCCAGGAGAGGATGCCAGGCCCCGAAGGATTGCGGCATCAGGACGTATTGGTCGGTGAGGTGCTGGTGGATGGCCTGGACAAGGTCCTCGCGGGAGGCGAAGTGGTAGAGGAGTCCTCCCTTGGGCAGGCCGGCTTCGGCGCCGACGGCGTAGAGGGTGACGCCTTCGCGCTCCACGATGCGGGGTGCCGCTTCGAGGACTGGGTTCGTGTCACATCGCGGCGAGTACTCGCTCCACCACACAATCCGTGGCGAGGCGGAGCGGTAGTGGAGGGTGGACAGGGCGCCAGCGGTGGTTCGCTGTCGTCGCGGTGCTGGCACCCTGCCGGGCGGTCACAGGCGACCGGGTGTGACGATCAGTGGATGTGGGAGCCACCGTTGACGTCGTAGGTTGCGCCGGTGATGTAGCCGGATTCCTCGCGGCACAGGTAGGTGATCAGGTCGGCGACATCGGTGACCCGCCCGTTGCGGCCGACGGGGACACCTGCGATGAGCGCTGTTTTGCGTTCGCCTTCGAGTGCGCCGCCGGTGATGTCGGTGTCGATGAGGCCGGGAGCGACGCTGTTCACAGTGACGCCCTGGGGGCCGATCTCTCGGGCCAGCGCACGGGCGAACCCGAGTTGTGCGGCCTTGGCAGCGGAGTAGGCGACTCCCCCGAAGACGCCGCCGCCACGTTCGGCTGACACCGAGGACAGGAACACGATGCGTCCGAAGCGGCGTTCGGCCATGCCGGGGGCGAGTCGGCGGGTGATGTTGTAGGCGCCGCGAACATTGACGTCGAAGATGCGGTCCCATTCGGCGCCCTCGACGTCCAGGAACCGTGTGGGGGAGGTGATGCCGGCGTTGTTGATCAGTGCGCCGATAGGGGGTGCGTCTGCGGTAAGGGTGTCCACGGCGGTGGAGACGGCGGTCTCGTCGGTCACGTCGCAGGCCAGGCCCACGGCACGCACGCCATGGCGATGGGCGATCTCATCCGCGGTGCTCTTGGCTTCGGCCTCGTCGAGGTCGAGCACGGCGATGTTCCAGCCGGCGGCTGCGAGGGCGAAAGCGGTGGCCCGGCCGATGCCGCGTAGGGAGGCGGCTCCGGTGACAACGGCCGTCAGTTCGGTGACGCTCATGGTGTATCTCCTGGGAATATGGTTCAGAAAGCGGCTTTGACGCGTGCGCAGAGCGCATCCGTCGAAAGCCCGTAGCGGTCGTGCAGTGTGGGCAGGGCACCGGCGGCGAGGAATTCGTCGGGCAGCGCGGCGGGGACGATGCGGGTACTGACGCCGCCGTAGGCGACGGTTGCAGCGACGGCTTCGGACAGGCCGCCGATGACGGTGTGGTTCTCGCACGTGACCACGAGCCGGTCTCCGCGGACCTGCCGCAGGATGGTCTCGGTGTCCAGCGGCTTAATCGTGGGGACGTGCAGGACGGCGGCGTCCACGTGGTCGGCCGCCAGCCGCTCCGCGGCCTGCAGAGCGCGCATGGTCATGAGTCCGGTGGAGATGAAGAGGACATCGCGGCCCCCGCGGAGTTCGGCGGCCTTACCCAGTTCGAAGCGGTAGTCGTACTCGTCGAGCACGGTGGGCACCTTGCCCCTGAGCAGCCGCATGTAGGTGGGGCCGGGATGGGCCGCGAGGGCGGGCACGGCCTGTTCGATGTCGACCGAGTCGCAGGGGTCGACGATGGTCAGGTTCGGGCAGGCCCGCAGGATCGCCAGGTCCTCCGTGGCCTGGTGGCTCGGCCCGTAGCCGGTGGTCAGCCCGGGCAGCGCCCCGACGACGTTGACGTTGAGACCGGGTTCGGCGATGTCGAGGCACAGGAAGTCGTAGGCGCGACGGGTGGCGAACACCGAGTACGTCGACGCGAACGGGATGAACCCGACCTCGGCGAGCCCGGCTGCGGCTCCGAGCATGACCTGCTCGGCCATGCCCATCTGATGGAAGCGGTCCGGGTGCGCGTCGCGGAAGACATGCATGTCGGTGTACTTCGCCAGGTCGGCCGAGAGTCCGACGATCTCCGGACACTCCTCGGCGAGCCGGTTGAGTGCGTGGCCGAACGGCGCCGAGGCGGTCCGCTGGCCCGGGTCGGCGAACGAGGCGATCATCGCCGAGGTGGTGAGGCGCCTGCGGGGTGCTTCCTGGGTGGGGCTCACTGCTGGTCTCCTTCGAGGTGGTCAAGGGCGGCCTGCCACTCGTGCTCGGCAACGGGCATGAAGTGAGCCTTCTCCCGGGTCTCCAGGAACGGCACGCCGCGCCCGGTACGCGTGTCGCAGATGAGCACCGACGGGCTGCCGGTGTGGTCTCGGAGGCTGTCGAGCCCGGCGAGCAGGGCGGGGATGTCGTTGCCGTCGACGCGTACGGCGTTCCAGCCGAATGCCTGCCATTTCTCGGTGACCGGCTCGGTGCGCAGCACGCCGGCTGTGGGGCCGTCGGCCTGCAAGCCGTTGATGTCGACGATCGCGGTGACGTTGTCCAGTCCGTGGTGGGCGCAGGCCATTGCGGCTTCCCAGGTCGAGCCTTCATCGAGTTCGCCGTCGGACAGGAGGTTGAACACGCGTGCCTGACTGCCGAGTTTCCGCAGCCCGAGCCCCATCCCGCAGGCCACGCCGAGTCCGTGGCCGAGTGAGCCGCCGGAGATCTCCATGCCGGGTGTGTAGGAGGCCATGCCGGACATCGGCAGCCGTGAGTCGTCGGAGCCGTAGGTCGCGATCTCCTCGACAGGGATCGTCCCTGCCTCGGCCAGGGCGGCGTAGAGCGCGATCGCGTAGTGGCCGATGGAGAGCAGGAACCGGTCCCGTCCGTCCCATTCCGGGTCCTCGGGGCGTAGCCGCAGTTCGCCGTCCTGGCGGGCGTAGAACACGGCCAGCACGTCGGCCACGCCCAGGGCCTGGCCGATGTAGCCCTGGCCCTGCACCTGCCCCATGGTCAGTGCGTGGCGTCGGATCCTGGTTGCTGCCGCCCGCAATCGGGCGATCCGCGCTTCCCGTTCACCGGCTGAGGTCAGTGGCTGGTCCGTCGTCACCGAGGTCATCGGTTCCTCCTTCTGGTGCACTGGTGGTTGAAGGTCGAATGGCGGGTGTCAGGCGCCGCTGATCAGCTGTGATCGGTGCGCAGGGACGTCGTCAGGGGAGTCCGGGAAGGCTTGTTCGAGGGCGGCGACCCGCTCGCGCTCGGCCGGGCCCCAGGTCTCCCGGGTCAGCGCTGTGGCGATCAGCCCGAGGAGGCCGTAGGCGCTGAACAGCAGGGCCGGGCCGACCCAGCCGGTGCGGGAGAAGAGCGCTGTCGCGATCAGCGGGGTGAAGCCCGATACGACGGCCGAAAGCTGGTAGGCCAGCGACGCTCCACTGGTACGGGTCCGGGCGTTGAACAGCTCGGAGAACCAGGCGCCCTGTACACCGGCCAGGCTGTTCTGGCACACCGCGTAACTCAGGATGAAGGCGAGTACGATGGCCCCCGCACTGCCGGTGTTGAGCAGCAGGAACAGCGGAACACCCCACGCCAGAGTGATCGCGGTGCCGAACATGTAGACCGGGCGGCGGCCCACCCGGTCGGTCAGCGCACCCCACAACGTGGTGGCCGCGATACCGAGACCGGCGGCAAGCATCAGTGCCAGCAGCGTCACGGAGCGGTCGGCGAGCTCCTCACTGGCCAGGTAGGACAAGACGAAAGTGACCGAGAGGGCGTAGCCGGCCGTCTCCGTGGTCCGGAGGCAGAAGGCCCGAAGAACGTTGCGCCAGTCCGTACGCAGCACCTCCATCAGAGGGTTGCGCGACACTTCGCCCTGGGACTTGAGTGCCTCGAACTCGGGGGACTCCTCGACCTTGAGCCGTATGACGATGCCGACGACGATCAGCAGAGCACTGCAGAGGAATGGCACACGCCACGCCCACTGGTCACCGAGCGGCACACTGAGCAGGAACGCCGTGTTGGCGAGCAGCAGCCCGACCGGGAAACCTGCCTGAGTGATCCCGGTGTAGAGCCCGCGTTTGCGCCAGGGAGCGTGCTCGAAGGTCATCAGGATCGCGCCGCCCCACTCGGCGCCGAATGCCAGCCCCTGCACCACGCGGACCAACACGAGCAGGACTCCCGCCCATGCCCCGACCTGCTGGTACGTCGGCAACGCCCCTATGAGGACCGTGGAGATTCCCATCAAGAGCAGCGAGCCCACCAGCACGGGCTTGCGGCCGATCCGGTCACCGAGATGGCCGCCGATGATCCCGCCGATCGGCCGGACGGCGAACCCGACGCCCAGCGTGGCGAACGACAGCAGTGTCCCGGAGAGGGGGTCGGTGGAAGGGAAGAAGGCGTCGTTGAAGTACAGGGCCGCAGCAGTGCCGAAGCCGATGAAGTCATAGGTCTCGATCGTCGCGCCGATCGACGAGCCGAGAGCGACCCGGCGTTTCGCGGGCGTTCCCTTGACCGAAGCCTGCGGTGCATCGGCCCCGTACGGAATGTTCTGTGCAGGCATGAGTGATCTCCGTTGATCCTTCCTCGGACTGCCTCACCATGTGTGGTTGGGAGTCGAGGGTTGACTGTTAACACTCGGCAGACATGAGTGAAACAATCCACGCCGACGGCCTCACTGTCAATGGTCGTGGGCGAAGGCCTCCGCGGAGCCGGAGTCAGTTCGACGTAGCGGCGGCGAAGTGATCGGCTGCCGCGGCCATGTGCTCGTCTACAACAGCGATCGCGCCAGGGACATCCCCGGCCTCGATGGCTTCGATGAATGCCAGGTGGCGACCGGGCGTCATCATCACTGGGGCCTCTTCCGGGTCACGACTCATGATCGTGACCCGGATCCGGCCTTCCAGGTGGCGCCATGACTCGACGAGCATCGTGTTGCCCGACAGCTCGCACAGACGCATGTGGAAACCGAGATCCGCCTCCACGCGCGCGGCGAAATCTTCCCCTGCGGCAGCCAGCTCCTCGGCCGCCGCACGCAGGGCCGACACGGCGTCCGACCGGTCCGGCCGGGCGATGATCTCGGTGACCGCGAGCCCCTCAAGGGCTGCCCGCACCCGGAAGATGCCCCGAATCTCCTCTGAGGACAGGGAGTTCACCCGAAGCATCCCTCGAGTGCCCGCTCTCACCAGACCCTCCTGCTGCAGGTGACGCAGAGCCTCGCGCACGGTCCCACGGCTTACGCCAAGCCGTTCCGCGAGCTCCACCTCGCCGAGGTGGTCACCCGGCCGGTAGGCACCCGCTGTGATCGCCGTCCGCAGGGCCTGCAGGACGCGCTCCCGCAGCGTGCTGCGATCCATGGTGGGCAACGGCTCGACGGACACGGCGTCTCCCTTCGAAATACCGGCAGTTTAACTGACGACTGTCAACAACCTCACGGGCGGAGATCTCTGTGTTGATCACGAGCGGCCCCGTGGAGGATCGTCGTAGGTGCGCTTGCCGTTGGGGTCACTCTGGCCGGTGGACGCGCCGCGGGCGGAATTGCAGTCGGTGGTGGTGACGTGACCGACCGCGTTGGTGACGGCCGTCCTGGTCAGCAGGCCGTTGGTCTCGGTGTACTGGGTCTTGGTCTCGTTGTTCTGGGTGTCCTTCTGCTCGCCCACGACGCGATCGGCCGGATCGCCTCCGTCTGGCTGCCCGACCGGGCCAAGTCCCAGACCTCGGCATCAAGTACTCCTACCTGGTCCGCACCGACGAGCCCACGGCCATCAAGACGGAAAAGGTCGAGAACGACGGCACGTACGGCACCGAGTACGAACTCTTCGACGGCTTCTTGCGCGGCCGTCAGAAGCAGACCGTAGGACGGTTAAGACCTCGGTCACGACCACCCACGCCACTGCTCCGCAGCGCTCCCACACGACACCGGGTCGGCAGCACGAGACAAGGCGCTGCGGGCCGCACATGGGTCCGACCTCGGGCAACGCGTCCCCGACAGGCCCAGCGGTGTCAGCGCCGGGCCTGTCGGTAGGACGGTCAGTACGAGTAGAAACCCGAGCCCGTCTTGCGGCCGAGCCGGCCCGCGTCGACCATCCGCTGCAGCAGCGGGGGAGCGGCGTACAGCGGCTCCTTGTACTCCGCGTACATCGAGTCGGCGACCGAGGCCACGGTGTCCAGGCCGATCAGGTCGGCGAGCTTGAGCGGACCCATCGGGTGGGCGCAGCCCATCTCCATGCCGTTGTCGATGTCCTCGCGGCTGGCGATGCCCGACTCGAACATCCGGATCGCGGAGAGCAGGTACGGGATCAGCAGGGCGTTGACGACGAAGCCCGACCGGTCCTGGGCGCGGATCGCGTGCTTGTCGAGCACGTCCCGCACGACGGCTTCGGCACGCTTTATGGTCTCGTCGGACGTGGTCAGCGCCGGGATCAGCTCGACGAGCCGCTGCACCGGGGCCGGGTTGAAGAAGTGGATGCCGATGACCTGGTCCGGCCGGGAGGTCGCCACGGCCAGCTTCACCAGCGGGATGGAGGAGGTGTTCGAGGCGAGGATCGCGTCCGGCCGCGTCACCACCTGGTCGAGCACCTGGAAGATCTCGGTCTTGACCTGCTCGTTCTCCACGACGGCCTCGATCACGAGATCGCGGTCGGCGAACTCACCGAGGTCGGTGGTGAAGCTGAGACGGGCGAGGGTCTCGTCGCGCTCCTCCACGGTGATCTTGCCGCGTTCGGCGGCCTTGGAGAGGGAATTGTGGAGCCGGGTACGCCCTATCTCCAGGGCCTCGCCGGTGGTCTCGGCCACCTTGACCTCGAGGCCGCTGCGTGCGCACACCTCCGCGATGCCTGCGCCCATTTGGCCACAGCCCACCACTCCGACGCGTGCAATGTCGGCCATAGAGTCCGTCACCTCGTGCCTTTCGCTGATCTCGTGCGGCAGTTCCCGTTTGATTCCGGTGCCCGCCTCGGCCCCACGACGTTACTCCGCGATCAGGCTCCGGTGAGCTGCGGGTCGGGCGGTCCGGGGCGGGCATGATCTGCGTCACGCACTGCCGACGTGACATACGGGAACAGGAAAGTGAAAGGTGTACAGATGCGTCGAATGAGCCGGAGGTCATTGGTGGTGGGTGCGGCGAGCACGGCGGCCGCTCTGCTGACGGCGGGTGATGCCGCCGCCGCACGCGGGCCGGGCTCCCCCCGGCACGGGGGCCGGGGCCGCAGGGCGGGCGAGGGTGAGCTGCGCGGGGTGTGGATCGCCACGGTCGCCAACCTGGACTGGCCCTCGAAGCCGGGCCTGAGCGCCGCGGCTCAGCAGGCCGAGCTGATCGCGCACCTGGACCGCGCGGTCGCCCTGCGGCTGAACGCCGTGGTGCTCCAGGTCCGGCCGAGTGCCGACGCGCTCTGGCCCTCGTCGTACGAGCCGTGGGCCCAGTGCCTCACCGGTGTCCAGGGCAAGGACCCGGGCTGGGACCCGCTGGGCACGGCGGTCCGGGAGGCACACGCGCGTGGTCTGGAGCTGCACGCGTGGTTCAACCCGTACCGGGTCGCGAACCACACGGACCCCTCCCGTCTCATCGCCTCCCACCCCGCCCGGGTGCACCCGGACTGGGTCCTGCCGTACGGCGGGAAGCTCTACTACAACCCGGGGCTGCCCGAGGTCAGGGAGTTCGTCCAGGACGCGATGCTCGACGCGGTGAGCCGCTACGCCGTCGACGCGGTGCACTGGGACGACTACTTCTACCCCTACCCGGTGGCGGGCCAGGTCTTCGACGACGACGCGGCGTACGAGCGGTACGGCGAGGACTTCGCGGACAAGGCGGCCTGGCGCCGCGACAACACCGACCGGCTGGTGCGCGAGACGGCTGCACGGATCAAGGAGGTCAGGAGTGGCGTCCGGTTCGGGGTCAGCCCCTTCGCCGTGTGGCGCAACGCGAAGACCGATCCGCTGGGCTCCGACACGGCGGCCGGCGTACAGACCTACGACGACCTGCACGCCGACACCCGGAAATGGGTGAAGGAGGGCTGGATCGACTACATCTGCCCGCAGATCTACTGGAACATCGGCTTCGCCGCCGCCGACTACGCGAAGCTGCTGCCGTGGTGGGCCGAGACGGTCAGGGGTACCGGCGTCGGCCTGTACGTCGGTGAGGCGCTCTACAAGGCCGGCGATCCCGCCCAGCCCGCCGCTTGGCAGGACCCGGCCGAACTCTCCCGGCACCTCGACTTCGCCGCCGGCCATCCGGAGGTGGGCGGCCACGTCTACTTCTCGGCGAAGCACGTGAAGGCCGACCCCTCGGGGGCGATGGCCCGGGTGGTGGCCGACCACTACCAGGTCAGGGCGCGCACACCGCGCTGACGCCCCGGACGCGTGCGCCGGGGGCCGCTCGTGCCCCCGGCGTACGCGCGCCCTACCGGTCCCGTTCCTCCGCAGCGCTGTGCTGGACGACGCTGTCGGGGCCCGGGGACCTGATCGATTCGTGCCCGTCCTCGAAGCGCAGGCGGTACGGGGGGCTGCCCCCGTCACCCAGCACCTCGATGATCTCCGCGACACGGTCGTGCTGTCCCACGGTCCTGCCGTGCGTCAGCAGCCGGTCGCCCGTGTGTGCCTCCATCGGGGGTGACCTCCTCACGGGTGGTGGTCCATGTCGACAAGTCTATGACCGGACGGGCGCCTCGGCCCCTGTGCGGCGGGTCTCGCGGCTGCCCGCGCGCTGGGTGACGGCGATGCACACCAGGACGGCCACCGCCGCCGACGGGGCGGCGGCGGACACCTCCTCGCCGAGGGCGAGGAACGACCAGACGAGGGTGAGGAGCGGCTGCGCCAGCTGGAGCTGGCTGGCCCGCGGGACCCCGATCTCCGCCATGCCCCGGTACCAGACGTACAGGCCCAGGAAGGTGGACCCGGCGGCCACCCAGACCAGACCGATCACCCCACGCGCCGTGAGGTGTACCGGTTCGAAGGGCAGGGCGACGGCGGCGCCGGCCACCGCGACCGGCAGGGCGAGGATGAGCGCCCAGCCGATCACCTGCCAGCCCGGCATCACCTTGGCCAGCCTGCCGCCCTCGGTGTATCCCGCCGCGCAGACCAGCAGCGCCCCGAACAGGTAAAGATCGCCGGCGGACAGCTTTCCGCCGCTCTGCTGGACGGTGAAGACGATCACCAAGACCGCCCCGGCCAGCGCCGCGACCCAGAAGGCGCGCGGCGGACGCGCCCCGGTGCGCGCGGCCGCGAAGAGCGCGGTGGTCAACGGGAGCAGCCCCACCACGACAGCCGCGTGCGAACTCGTGGAGGTCTCCAGGGCCAGCGAGGTCAGCAGCGGGAAACCCACCACCACGCCGCCGGCGACGACCGCGAGGCCGGCCCAGTGGCGGCGCGCCGGCAGCGGCACCCGGCCCGCCGGCAGCGCGCATCCCGCGATCAGTGCCGCGAGCACGCTGCGCAGGGCGACGAGGGACCACGGACCGAAGCTCTCCAGGCCCCATACCGTCGAGGGGAAGGTCAGCGAGAAGGCGAGGACCCCGAGGCCGGCGAGCAGGAGGCCGCCTCCCGGGCTGCGGCGTACGGAAGTGAGCCGGTCCGACCCAACTGCTATCGGGTCCTGGGCGGTAGCGCTACTCTGTGCTGTCATGTATGAGCGTAGCAGCGTGTCCGAGCTGGCAACTACTCTGCGGAGCGAGCTGAACCGCTACTCGCCAGGTGGAAAGCTGCCGTCGAGTAGGGCTCTCGTCGACCGGTTCAAGGTCAGTCCGGTCACCGTCTCCAGAGCTGTCGCCCAGCTTGCCGCCGAGGGTCTCGTCGTCACCCGTCCCGGCTCCGGAGCATTCCGCGCCGAGACCCGCCCCGCCGCGCCCGTCGAGGGGGACACCTCCTGGCAGGAGGTCTCGCTCAGCGGGGCCGGTGGGCCGGAGGTCGTGCCGCGCACCGTCGACGCCTCAGGGGTGCTCGTCACGCTCGCCGCGCCGCCGTCCGGCGTCATCGAATTCAACGGCGGCTACCTCCATCCAGGCCTCCAGCCCGAGCGCGCCCTCGCCGCCGCCCTGGCCCGGGCGGGCCGCCGGCCCGGGGCCTGGGGCAGGCCGCCCACGTCCGGGCTGGCCGAGCTGTGCGCCTGGTTCGCCCGGGAGATCGGCGGCACCCTCACCGGGCCCGACGTCCTGGTCACGGCGGGTGGGCAGAGCGCCCTGGCCACCGCACTGCGTGCCCTCGCCCCACCAGGCGCCCCCGTCCTCGTCGAATCGCCCACCTACCCGGGCATGCTGGCCGCCGCCCGCGCCACCGGCCTGCGGCCGGTCCCCGTGCCGATGGACGCCGACGGGGTGCGGCCCGATCTGCTGGAAGCCGCGTTCCGGGCCACGGGGGCCAAGGTTCTCGTCTGCCAGCCGCTCTTCCACAACCCGACGGGCGTGGTCCTCGCCCCCGAGAGGCGCGAGCGCGTCGTGCGGGCCGCCCGGCAGGCGGGTGCCTTCGTCGTCGAGGACGACTTCGCCCGCCACCTCGTCCACGACGACGCCGGCCCGCTGCCCGAGCCCCTGGCCGCCGACGACCCGGACGGCGTCGTGATCCATGTGCGCTCCCTCACCAAGATCACGTCTCCCAGCCTCCGCGTCGGGGCGCTGGCCGCCCGAGGGCCGGTGCGGGAACGGCTGCGCGCGATCCAGGTCGTCGACAGCTTCTTCGTGCCCCGTCCGCTCCAGGAGGCCGCGCTCGAACTCGTCGGCTCCCCGGCCTGGGAGCGCCATCTGCGCACCACGGCCGTCGAGCTCGGCGGCCGCCGCACCGCGATGACGGCCGCCCTGCGCGGCCTGCTGCCCGAACCCACCCTGGCGCATGTGCCGTCCGGTGGCGGCAGCCTCTGGCTCCGGCTCCCCGGGGAGGGGGCCGAGGAGCCCGCCCTGGTCGCCGCCGCCCTGCGGGCCGGCGTCGCCGTCGCACCCGGCCGCCCCTACCACTGCGCCGAACCACCCGCCGGGCATATCAGGCTGAGCTTCGCGGCCGTGTCGGGCCCCTCCGAGATCGCCGAGGGGGTGCGCAGACTGCGCACCGCCATGGACGAGGTGCGGACGCCGGGCGATAGCCTCCCGGGATGACCGACCACGACACCGCCGTGCGGCGCTACGAGATCTCCGACGACCCCGCGCGGCTCGACGCGACGCCCGCATCCACCACTGGCTGTCCACGGACGCCTACTGGGCCCTGGGGCGCACCCGTGAACAACAGGACCGGATGATCGAGGGTTCACTCAACTACGGTGCCTACGACCCCGCTTCGGGGGAACAGGTCGCCTTCGCTCGCGTGGTCACCGACCGCGCCTCCTTCGCATGGATATGCGACGTCTACGTCGACCGCGCGGCCCGCGGCCAGGGCCTCGGCACCCGGCTCGTCACCGCCGTCCGCGACGAACTGGCTCCGCTGGGCGTGCGCAGGTTCCTCCTCGCCACCAAGGACGCCCACGGCGTGTACACCAAGCTCGGGTTCACCCCGCTCGCCGAACCGGACATGTGGATGGTCCTCCAGACGGGCTGAGGACGGGCGAACACGTGGGGCCGCCCGCCCTCTTGACCGGCACGGCGCCCGGCCCCACGATCGCTCGCATGAGCGTTCGGGTGTCTCTGGTCGCCGCAGCACGCAGCTCCGCCCTCCTCGCCGAGCGTTTCGACGACGACCGGCCGCTCGACCACGCCGGCTGGCGCGAGGTCCAGCTCGCCGCCCACACCCTGGTGCCGCTCGGTGCCGCCGAGCTGCGCTACTGCTCGCCCACCCCGCGCAGCCGCGCCACCGGTGACGCCCTCGGCTTCGCCCCACTCCTCCAGCCCGCGCTGCGTGACTGCGACATGGGCCGCTGGCGGGGGATGACCCTGTCGGAGGTGGCCGCCCGCGAGCCGGCGGCCGTCGACGCCTGGCTGGCCGATCCACGCTCCGCCCCGCACGGGGGAGAATCCCTGCTCGGCTTCATATCGCGGGTGGGGGGCTGGCTCGACACCCGCCCGGTCTCCGAGGGTGCGGTCGTCGCCGTCGCCGAACCCGCCGTCGTGCGCGCGGTCCTGGTGTACGCGCTCAAGGCCCCGCCGTCGACGTACTGGAACGTCGACGTCCGGCCGCTGTCCACGGTGACGGTCACCGGACTGCCCGGTCGCTGGAGTCTCAGCCTCGGGGCGCTTCCCGGCTGAACGGTTCACCCCGTCGAAGGAGCGGTGCGTGCGGCGCCTTCCCGCCGGTCCGACCAGTCGGTATGGTGCGTGCACCGAGACGAGGAGAGACCTGTGCCGCAGATCCAAGGCCACTGTGACGACCGGTTCGCCGCAGTACGCGACGCGTTCGCGGCGAACTTCGCCGAGCGCGACGAGCTGGGCGCGGCGGTCACCGTCCTGCTCGACGGCCACCCCGTGGTGGATCTCTGGGGAGGCTGGGCCGACGGGGAGCGGATCCGCCCGTGGGAGCGCGACACCGTGGTCAACGTCTGGTCCACGACGAAGGGCCCGACCGCGGTCTGCGCCCACATCCTGGTCGACCGCGGCCTCCTGGACCTGGACGCCCCGGTGGCGGAGTACTGGCCCGAATTCGCCGCCGCGGGCAAGGAATCCGTCCGTGTACGCCACCTCCTCTCGCACCGCTCCGGCGTCGCGGGCCTGCGCGATCCGCACACCCTGGCCGAGCTCTACGACTGGGAGCTGACCACGGCCCGTCTCGCGGCCACCGAGCCCTGGTGGGAGCCGGGCACCCGCTCCGGCTACCACGCGATCTCGTACGGCTTCCTCGTCGGCGAGGTCGTCCGCAGGATCACCGGCCTGCTGCCCGGGGAGTTCCTGCGGCAGGAGATCACCGGGCCGCTCGGCATCGACTTCAGCGTGGGCTTCCCGGAGAAGGACGCCGACCGGGTCGCCGAACTCGTCCAGCCGAAGTCCGTCTCCCGCGAACAGGCCGCCCTGTTCGCCACGATGGAGCCGGTGGCCATCGCCTCCCTCCTCAACCCCGGCACGGGCGTCGCCGCCGCCAACACCCCTCAGTGGCGTGCCGCCGAGATCCCCGCGGCCAACGGCCACGGCACCGCCCGCGCGGTCGCCTCCCTCTACGGCATCCTCGCCGGGCGGGGCACCCTCGACGGCCGGAAAATCCTCTCGGAGGAAGCGGCCGAGCGGGTCCGCGAGGGCCAGGGCAGCTGCCGCGACCTGGTGCTGGGAGCGGGCTTCGCCCATGAGACCGAGCTGGGCCTCGGCCTCTGGCTGAGTGGCCCGAACTGCTCGTACGGGCCCAACCCGCGTGCCGTCGGCCACGACGGGGCGGGTGGCTCCTGCGGTCTCGCCGACCCCGAGGCCGGTATCGCGCTCGGCTACGTGATGAACCGCATGGGCGCGCACATCTCCGACGACCCGCGCAAGATGGCGCTGGTCGACGCGGTGTACGGGGCCCTGTGATCCGTGGTCAGTAGCCCGCCGGGCGCACCAGCCCCGACTCGTACGCGTACACCGCGGCCTGGGTCCGGTCACGCAGGCCCAGCTTCACCAGGATCCGGCTCACCGGCACGCGACGCCGCCCCACCTGTCCGCGCGACGTCTTCAGACACGCCGCGACTCCGGCGCCCGCGCAGGGGAACCCGACCGTACGACGGTCGAACGGCCGCCGCCCCGCTGCTCGTACGCCCCGAACGCGGCCCGGCAGACCAGCAGCACCAGGGCGAACACCGGCAGCCAGGCCAGCCGGGCGAGGACCCAGCCGGGTCCGTCGGGCAGGTCGTGCAGTCCGGGGAGGGGGCCGTGCAGGAACAGGGCGGTCGACGTGACCACGATCATCGCGGTCTGGTGCCACAGGAAGACGGTCATCGCGGACAGGTTGAGCAGAGCCACCGCCGCCCACACCGCGGGGCGTGAGAGGGCCCGCCGCAGGCGTCCGAGCAGCAGCAGGGCCGCACCGCACTGGGCGAGGCCGAAGGTGACGGCGGCGAGCGTCGGCGGGTCGAGGTTGGAGAGCGTGCCGCCCGGCACCCCGACCATGGCGGCGGGATATCCGGCGAACCGCACCAGTCCCGCCGTTGCCACCGCGCCTCCGAGCAGCAGCACCCATCCGGTCCGGCGGTCGCTCAGCCCGCCCCGCGCCCAGGCCGCCCCCAGGCAGTAGGGGACCAGCCAGCCCGCGGCCACGTTGATCCAGCCCAGGGCGGCGGGGCCGTCGAAGCCCAGCCGGAACAGGTCGACGTACAGCACGACGGTGAACGGCCACAGCGGGTGCAGCCGCGCCACCAGCGGGGTCGCGGCCGTCAGCGCCGCGAACACCAGCAGGAACCACAGGGGCGACCACACCAGCTTGCTCAGCGCGCGTACCGTCCCCTCGTCCACCCCCGAGGCCAGCATCACGCCGGCTGCCACGGCCCACACGGCGGTCACGACGGCGACCGGCCGGAACAGGCGGCCCATCCGCACCCGCAGCCATCGCCCGTAGGACTCGCCCCTGGCACGGGCGGAGGCATACCCCTTCGCGCCGACCTGGCCGCCCACCAGGAAGAAGACGGCGAGTGTCTGGAACACCCAGGAGACGGGGGTGAGTCGGGGCATGTGCTGCAGCGGACTCGCGCCGTGCACGGTTCCGCTGTCCGCGACCAGCGCCGTCACCAGCCAGTGACCGCACACCACGCCGAGGATGGCGAAGGCGCGCAGCGCGTCGACCGCCCGGTCGCGTTCCCGGGGCGTCGCCGCATCGATCCGCCGTACGAGACCGCGCATGTCCAGTCGCCGTACGAGGTCACGCATGACGGCCCCCGGCCTTCCCCGCGACGATTCCGGCGAGGCTGTGCAGCGAGACGGAGCCGGGCGTCAGATAGTCGCTGTGGCCCGCGCCGCCGGCGTCGAAGACCTCGGCGCCGAATTCCGGCGCCACCGGATCCGTCCCGAACCCGACGGTGACGAACGGCAGCGGGACTTCGAGATGCGGGACACTGGCGATCCAGTCGTCACCGCCCAGTCCCGCCCGCACCGTGGCCCGGGTGTGCAGGGCGGCGGCGCTGTCGGCACCGGTGCCGGGACTTCCGTACAGCACGATGTCCGCGACCTCGAGCCCGGACGCGGCGCGGGCGCAGACCACGGAACCGTAGGAGTGGCAGAGCAGAGACATCCGGGCGGCGGGCGTGGCCGCGCCCAACTGCCGTACGAAGGACCGCAGGCCCGGTGCCGCTTCATCGGCCCGACCCGACGTCAGGGAGGAGGGGCCCAGCATGGTGGGCGTCCGGTAGCCGAGCCACGCCACGACGGCGGAGCCGCTGCCCAGCTCGCCCAGGAGGGCCTTGGCGCCGCGCTGTAAGCGCCCGTAATGATCGAGGTCGACGCCCGCTCCCGGCACCAGCACGGCAATGCGTTCCGCCCCGGACAGGTCCCCGAAGACCTCCGCGCTGCGGCCGCCGTCGCGCCCGTCGAACCACAGGAAGGTGCGCCCCGGGCCCGCCATGCCCGTGAGCGTGGCGGCCCGTCGCCGGTCGCCGTGGCGGGCGGCCATGTCCCGTGCCGCCCGGATCTCCTCCCGGCCGGCCGCGTACCTGGCCTCCAGCACCGAGGGCTCCGCCGTGCTCAGCGGGGCCGGCGCGGCCGGGGCGGGGGCCGGAACGGCGGCGGGGCGGGACGCCCCCGACACCGGCAGAGCCACCGACGCGGTGACGAATGAGGCGAGCAGGGCACGACGCGCGCGCCTGCTCCATGGGCGGGACGACATGGGAAGTCCTTCCGTACCGGATGGTTCTCGTTGAATCCGGTACCGAAGTTATGGAGCGACCCGTGTCGTCGGCGTCCCGCCAGGGAATGCACCTGGCGCGTAGCTCCCAGGTACTACGGGTGGGGGCCGGTCCACCCACTACGGCCGACGGCGGGGCTTCCCGCGCTTGGCGCCGCCCTTGGACTGCTTGGCTCCGCCGGAGCCGCCGGCACCGCCCCGGGACGTCTTGCCCGCCGCGGGCTTGCGCGGGGCGCCGGTCTTCTTGTCGGCGCGCTTGGCCTTGGGCTGCGGCGGCGTCGGGGGACGGCCCCTGGTGCTGTTGACGGTCCGCCCACGGACGATCCCGATGAATTCCTCCACCAGGTCGGTGGTCTTCTCCTCCGGCCAGGACAGGGCGATCCGCGACTCGGGGACGCCGGTCAGCGGCCGGTAGGTGAGGTCCTTGCGGTGGTGCAGACGGGCCAGCGACTGCGGCACGACCAGCAGCCCCACACCGGCCGCCACCAGCTCCACGGCGTCCGCCGTCGTGGCGGGCCGCTCGAACGCGGGCCGGCCGGGCGGACGCTCCCAGTCGAGGGGGTCGTCGAGGGGGTGCAGGACGATCTCCTCGGCGAGGTCCTCGGCCGACATCTCCTCGACGGCGGTCGCCGCGTGGTCCTTGGGGATGACGACCACGGTCGTCTCGGTGTAGAGAGGGATCGCGCTGAGGTCCGTGCGGTCGACGGGCAGCCGCACGAAACCGGCGTCCGCGCCACCGCCGCGCAGCAGACCGGCGGCTTCGGCGGCGGGTACGCCGACGAGGGTCAGCGGGGTACCGGGCAGCCGCTCGTTCCAGATCCGCACCCACTTGGTCGGGGTCACGCCCGGGACGTAGGCGAGCCGGAACGCAGGGGGTACTTCCGAGCCTGTCACCCCGCCAGGTTACCGGCCGTGGTCGGAGGCGGTGCACATGCTCGATACCCTGGACACCATGACGTCGCACCAGACCACCCAGACAATGAAGCCCGCCACCGCGGCGAAGAAGCTGGGTGTGTACCTCGAAGCCACCCCCGCCGAGTTCCAGGAGGGCGTCGTCTCGCGCGCCGAGCTGAACGCGCTGCAGTCCGACCCGCCCCAGTGGCTGCAGGAGCTGCGCCGTGACGGCCCGCACCCCCGGCCGGTGGTCGCCTCGAAGCTGGGCGTCTCCATCGCCGGTCTCGCGCGGGGCGGTGTCACGGAGCCCCTCACCACCGAGCAGATCGACGCCCTGAAGCAGGACAGCCCGGAATGGCTGGAGAAGGAGCGCGCCACCCAGGCGGAGGTCCGCAAGGAAGCGGCGCGCATCAAGGAGCGCGACGCGGCCCGGGCCGCCGAGCAGGCCGACCGCGACTGACGTGCCCGTGGGCGGCGGGACGCGGCCAGGCTATTCGCCCGTATAGAACGCGACGGTCGCCACCGTCGTCGCGGTCACGGTCTCCGGGTCCGCACCGGCAGCGGCGAACGCCCGCCCCCATTCCTCGCCCGAGCGCGACACGAAGGCCTTCGCCTCGGGTGAGGCCTGCCACTCCACCGCGTCCTCCGGGCTGAGCCCGCCGCCCGCCAGATGCCATCCGAGCCCCAGCAGGGCCAGGTCCCATCCGATACCGACGGCACCCGGCCCGTACTGGCTCCGGAACTCCTCCGGGATGACGGACACGTGCTCCAGCTCGAACACCGTCCGGTCGCCGCCCTCCGGCGCGAGCCGCACCTCGACCTCGCTGAAGCCGGGGTCGGGGCCGAACAGCCAGGACACCCGCAGCCGCTCCGGTGGTACGCACTCCAGGATCTCCCCGCCGGCGTTCCCCTCCAGCTGGTAGTTCCCGCCGACCCGGAAATCACCGGTCACGGGAAGGAACCACCGGGCGATCCGCTCCGGCGAGGTCACCGCCTGCCAGACGTCGGGGGCGGCGCTGTCGAAGGTGCGCCGCAACAGCACCGTGCCCGCTTCGCGCGACCCCACCCGGCGGGTGCCGACCTCCCGGTGCACACGGCTGACCTCATCGACGATCTCGCTCATGGCCGCTCACTTCCCATCCGTGTGTCCCCGCTCGCGCCGCGTCCGGCCGGTCCCAGGCCATGTAACCGAAGATCCGCCGCGCTCGCCCCTCCACGCTGCACACGGTGGTGGACGTTCACTGTGTGTGAGGGTCGTGGTGAGGTGGTCCGGCGTCAGGGCGGCGACCGGCCGATACCGAGGGTTGGTGGCCGGGCCACCGCGTCAGCTCCAGGTCCGGCGTTCCTGGCTGTGCGGGTCGTCGATCTCGGCCCACCTGGCGCCGATGCGCATCGTGGTTCTGCGGTCGTTGTCGTACGGTGCCCAGCCCGGGTCGCCGGTCCTGGCGAAGCGGATCCAGGCATCGTGGGCCCGGGAGGCCAGGTCGGCGGGCGGCTTCTCGGGGCCGAGCAGTGCTTTCGGGCCGTGCAGCCGGGGGAGGCCCGCGAGGTCGAAGACGAAGGGGAGCTCCACCCCGTGGGTGGCGCCGAGCTCTCCGTCCAGGGCCTCGGAGCGCCACGTGAACTCGTAGCCGTAGGTGCCCGACGAGGGGTGCGTGGCGTGCGCGGAGGCCATGGCCCAGCTGCCCGCGCCGAACAGTGCGTCGCCCATGATCGCGGAGCGAAGCGCGCCGGGGGACGCCTCCGGACGTGCCGCCCGGTACGTCTCGACGAGCTTCGCCGGGTCGGGGTGCGAGGCGGCCGCGGCGGCCTCGACGTCGGCGTCGGTCGAGGTGGAGTACGTGCCCACCGGAGCCAGATAGAGGTTGCCCTCTTCGGAGTTGGTTCCGATGAGCAGGTCGACGTCGGCGCTCAGTCCGGCGGCGACCGCGTGAGCGGGCTGGGTGTCCAGGACCAGGCTGAAGGGGCTGAGCCCGATCAGCGGGTCGCGGTGCGTCTCGGTCTTGAGGTGGATGCCCGCGAGCTTGGAGGCGGCCTCGACGAGGCGCTCGTCGGAGATCTCCGCGAAGGCGTCGAGGCAGGGCTCGATGCCGAGCACGTCGGCTGCGGCGCGGGTGACGCGCGCGCCCTGTTCGGTGGTGAAGGCGCCCAGACCGCTGCCGCTCTGGACGATCGCCCGGCGGAACAGGCCCGAGGCGCCGGGCGTGGCGAGGACGCCGCCGACGATGGTAGCTCCGGCCGACTGACCGAAGAGGGTGACGTTGCCCGCGTCTCCGCCGAACGCGGCGATGTTCTCGCGCACCCAGCGCAGCGCGGCGACGACGTCGAGCAGACCACGGTTGGCGGGCGCGCCCGGGAGGTCGAGGAAACCCGTGATGCCCAGGCGGTAGTTGAGGGTTACCAGCACCACGCCGTCGCGGGCGAAGGCACTGCCGTCGTACATCGTCGAGCGTGTCGACCCGGCGACGAATCCGCCGCCGTGCACGAACACCATGACGGGCAGGCCGCCGCGCCGGGTCTCGGGCGCCCAGACGTTCACGGTGAGGTAGTCCTCGCCACGGCTCCAGCCGGTGCCGAAGTAGGGAGTCATGTCGACGCTGCCGAGCGTGCGCTCGGACTGCGGCGCGTTCGGTCCCGGCGCGGTGGCGTCGCGCACGCCGGCCCAGGCGGCATGCGGCCGCGGCGGCTGGAACCGGGCGGCGCCGGTGGGCGCGGCGCTGTAGGGGATGTTCAGGAACACGGTGGTGCCGTCCTGGCGCAGGCCGCGCACCGCGCCCTGAGCGGTGGTGACGACGGGAGCGGGGTGGTGGTTCACAGTCTTGGCCTTTCCGCGGGTGTCGTTCTGCTCGCAGCAGGAGTCAGCGCTGCTCGGAGTACGGGGCGAAGGGAGCCCAGCCCTTGATGCCGAAGGCGTCTCCCCGGCGCGTCACCTCGGCCGCGCCGTGGCCGCCCAGGTGGGCGGGGATGACCAGCGCGTTGTTGTCGGCCGCCCAGCCCAGCACCTTGCGGCGGGTGGCGATGGCCTCGGCCGGGTTCTCGCAGAAGCAGCTGTTGGAGTCCGGGTGGAGGATCTGCACCGGGCTGTGGAGCATGTCGCCGACGAAGACGGCGCGGTCCGAGCCGGAGCCGAGCGTCAGGACGGAGGAGCCGGGGGTGTGGCCGGGGGCCAGGTCCAGACGCAGGTTGGCGTCGATCCGGTGACTGTTCTCCCACAGCAACGTCTGGCCGGCGGCGTGCACCGGGGCGACGCTGTCCTCGAACACGTTCTGGTTGCCGCGGCCGAGCAGCGGCTTCCGGCCGTTCTCGGGATTCCAGAAGTCGAAGTCGTCCTTCGGCATCAGGTACGTGGCGTTCGGGAACGTGGGCACCCAGCTGCGGTCGTCCAGATAGGTGTTCCAGCCGACGTGGTCGATGTGCAGATGCGTGTTGATCACGACGTCGACGTCCTCCGGCTCGACACCGGCGCGGGCGAGGTTGGCGAGGAAGTCCGTCCTGAGGTGGCTCCAGACCGGCGCGTACGGACGCTCCTTGTGGTTGCCGACGCCGGTGTCGACGAGGATCGTCCTGCCCTCACTGCGCAGCAGCCAGGTCTGGATAGCAGAATTCACGATATTGGTATCGGAATCCAGAAAATGCGGCGTGAGCAATTCCTGACCATTTTCCCAGACGTGTTCGGGGGTTTCCGGGAAGAAGGATTCAGGGGTCATTTCGACAGGGCCGTAGTATTCCCATACGCGGGTGACCGTGACATTGCCGAGCTCGATCTGGTCCATGAGACTGAGACTTCCTTGGTCGACCGGAGGCTTGACGGAACCGTACGAGGAGCCCCGGCCCGGCGGTATCAGTCACATGACTGCAGTGGAACGCACACAGGCCGGAGCCGTCTCCGGCACTTGTATTCTGGGTGCGACAAGGCGAGCCGAAGGCTCCCATGGAACGACCGGCGATTCCTGGAGGCCCCGTGGACGATCACGTGGCGGATCCCGGCGCGGCCGGCGGACCGGCGACGGAGAGCAGCGAGATGATCGTCGGCCGCAAAGCGGATCTCGAGCGTGTGTTTCGTATGGTGACTCACGCGTCGGCGACCGAACGGGTCCTGGTGCTTTCCGGCGACGCCGGCATGGGAAAAAGCGCGCTCCTTGAATCCGCGATGCGATGGGCAGGGGTGTGCGGCGTCCGGGTGCTGCGCACGGAGGGGAGCGAGTCGGAGGCGAGCCTCGCGTTCTCCGGGCTGCATCAGCTGCTGCGGCCGGCCGTCGGCGCCGTGGACCAGTTGCCCGAGCGGCAGCGCGCGGCACTCTCCGCTGCCCTCGGTACACGTCCCGCCGAGGGAGCGCCCGACCTCATGCTCATCGGCGTCGCCCTCCTGGGCCTCCTGTCGGATCTGGCCGACCGGCAGCCGCTGCTCCTGGTGCTCGACGACGCCCAGTGGATCGACCGGGCTTCCCTGGACGCCCTGGCCTTCGCCGTCAAACGTCTGGACGCCGACCCGGTCACGCTGCTCATCGGTGTACGCACCGGCGATCCGCTCCCCGCCCTCGACCGGCACGGGCAGACCCTCACTCTGGCCCCGCTCGACACCGCCGCCGCAGGACGGCTCCTCGATCAACAGCCGCAGAGCCCCACCGGACGAGCCAGGGACCAGGTCCTCGACCAGGCGGGCGGCAACCCCCTGGCCCTCGTCGAACTGGCCCGGGCCGCCACCTCAGCCGGCAGTGACCCCACCGGGCCACTGCCTCTCACCGGGCGACTGGAGCGGATCTTCGCCGCCCGCCTCACCGAACTTCCCGAATCCACCCGGCGGTTGCTGCTGCTCCTGGCGGCCATGGACACGGCCGACACGGCGGGGCTGGCAGCGGGCGGGCTGCCCGGCGCCGAGGACACCGCGTGGCTGCCTGCCGAGCGGTCCGGACTGGTTCGCCGCACCAGCCGGGCCATCCGCTTCGGCCACCCCCTCATGCGGTCCGCCGTCTACCACGCCGCCTCCCTCGACGCCCGGCGCGCCGCCCACCGCGCACTGGCCGACCTGCTCGGCGACGCTCCGGACCGGCGCGCCTGGCATCTCGCGGCCGCAGCTCCCGGCCCGGACGCGGGCGTCGCGGCCGCGCTGGAGCAGACCGCGGACCGGGCCCGCCGGCGCGGCGGCTACGCGGCAGCGGCGCAGGCACTACAGCGAGCCGCCGACCTCGCACCGCACCGCGCGGAAAGCGCCAGGCTGCTCGTCGCGGCCGCCGGGGCGGCCGTGTTCACCGGCGAACTCACCTGGGTCGACGAGCTGGTCACCGCGGTACGCGAACGCACCGACGACGCAAAGCTGCTGGTCACCGCCTCCCTGCACGCCGGCCGTCTCGCGACGCTGACCACCCGCCACACCCTGGTGTTCTCCCGTCTGACGCACGCCGCGCGGCAGTGGGCGGCCGCGGACCCGGACGCGGCCCTCGACATGCTCGCCAGTGCGGCGGTCGTCCGCTTCTACTCCGGAGAGGACGCCCAGCGGCAGGAGATCGACCGTGTACTGGCGCAGCTTCCGCCGGACGGGCAGAGCGACTGGCGACGCGCCTGGGTGCGGACGGTGTCCGCCCCGGCCGACGGCAGAGCCGAACTCATCACCCTTCTCCCACAGCTGCTCGCCGACGCGGAGCACAGGCCCGAGCGGCTCACCACCCTCGCGATCATGGCCTGGCTCCTGGACGAGACTCCGCGCGCCGTCAGCGCCTTCGACACGGCCTTCGACCGCTGGCAGGTCCACGGACGGCTGCCGGAGGGCCTTGGCGGCGCCGCCGCCTGGGCGTATGTGGAGCACGGGCGGTGGGAGCAGGCGCGCGAGGCCTGCGCGCAGACCACCGCGAGCGCCTCGATGATCGGCCTCGACCATGCCGTGGCGTGCGCGGCCGCGGTGGACGCCACGGTTCTGGCGCTCCAGGGTGACGTGGCCGGAGCCCGTTCCCGGGCCGCTGACGCGCTCGCCCTGATCGATCCGCTGGAGAGCCGCTCGATCGCCGTGTACGTCCGCCGCGCACTCGGCGCCGCGGCCGGTGCGGAAGGCGCGTACGAGACCGCGTACAGCCAACTCCGCCTGGCCTTCACGGCGGAGGGGGACCCTGTGCACTATCACGCGTCCTGTCCTGCCCTTGCGGAGCTGGCCGCCGCCGCGGTCCGCACCGGGCACCGTGACGAGGCGCGCACGATCGTGGAGCGCTCCGCCCGCCGGCTGGGCGACGGCGCGTCACCCCGGCTGCGCGCGCTGATCAGCCGGGCCCGCGCCCTGCTCGCGGACCCGGAGGACGCCGAACCGTACTTCCGGGAGGCACTCGCCGATCCGGCGCTCAAGCACTGGCCCTTCGAGCGCGCCCAGACCCTCCTCGACTGTGCTGAATGGCTGCGGCGCCGCCGGCGTATCGCCGAGGCGCGGCCGCTGCTCACCGCGGCCCTCGAAGCCTTCCAGCGCCTCGGGGCCCGTCCGTGGGTGGAGCGCGCCCAGGCCGAAATGCGCGCCGCGGGCATCGACGTCGCAGCCTCCACCCCCGACGCGCTGGCCGAGCTCTCCCCGCAGCAACAGCAGATCATCAGGCTCGCCGCCCGCGGCCTGACCAACAGGGAGATCGGCGAGAAGCTCTTCCTCTCGCCGCGTACGGTCAGCTCGCACCTTTACCGCAGCTTCCCCAGACTGGGCATCACCGCCCGCTCGCAGCTGCGCGACCTCATCGAGGGAACGCTCGTGGCGACCGGGCGCAACCGGGAGTGACCGCCCGCAAACCGAAATCCTCGGTCACCCCAGCGGTCCAGGGAGCAGAAAGAGCTTTGCATAAACCTGCATTGCTGCGTATAGTCATGCCATCGATGAGGAGGATTTCCGATGGTGGTACGTGCGGCAGTGGCAGGGGCGAGTGGTTACGCCGGCGGGGAACTGCTCCGCCTGCTCCTCACCCATCCCCAGATCGAGATCGGGGCTCTCACCGGCCACTCCAACGCCGGAGAGCGGCTCGGCGCGCTGCAGCCGCACCTGAGGCCGCTCGCGGACCGCGTTCTCCAGCCGACCACCGCGGAGGTGCTCAGCGGGCACGACGTCGTCTTCCTGGCCCTTCCGCACGGACAGTCCGCCGCAGTGGCCGAACAGCTCGGTGACGAGGTGCTCGTCGTCGACATGGGCGCCGACTTCCGGCTCGAGAACCCTGCCGACTGGGAGAAATTCTACGGCTCGCCGCACGCCGGCACCTGGCCCTACGGCCTGCCCGAGCTGCCCGGGGCCCGCGCGGCTCTGCAGGGAACCAAGCGCATCGCCGTGCCCGGCTGTTACCCGACGGCCGTCTCCCTCGCACTCTTCCCGGCGTACGCGGCCGGTCTCGCCGAACCCGAGGCCGTCGTCGTCGCCGCGTCCGGCACCTCCGGCGCGGGCAAGGCGGCCAAGCCGCACCTGCTCGGATCCGAGGTCATGGGCAACATGTCCCCGTACGGCGTCGGAGGGGTCCACCGGCACACCCCCGAGATGATCCAGAACCTCGGCGCCGCGGCCGGTGAGCCCGTCACCGTGTCGTTCACGCCGACCCTCGCGCCCATGCCCCGCGGCATCCTCGCCACGTGCAGCGCGAAGGCGAAGCCCGGGGTGAGCGCCGAGTCGCTCCGGGAGGCGTACGAGAAGGCCTTCGCCGACGAGCCGTTCGTCGACCTGCTTCCCGAGGGGCAATGGCCCGCCACCGCGGCCGTGTACGGATCCAACGCCGTACAGATCCAGGTCGCCCACGACGAGGCCGCCGGCCGGATCATCGTGATCAGCGCCATCGACAACCTTGCCAAGGGCACCGCCGGAGGCGCCCTGCAGAGCATGAACATCGCCCTCGGACTTCCCGAGGACACGGGTCTTTCCACGATCGGAGTCGCACCGTGAGCGTCACGGCAGCCAAGGGATTCACGGCGGCGGGCATCGCCGCCGGAATCAAGGACAGCGGTAATCCGGACCTGGCCCTCGTGGTCAACAACGGGCCCCGCAGCGCCGCCGCGGGCGTCTTCACCTCCAATCGCGTCAAGGCCGCACCCGTCCTCTGGTCGGAACAGGTACTCAAGGGCGGCGAAGTGACCGCCGTCGTCCTCAACTCCGGTGGCGCCAACGCCTGTACGGGACCCCAGGGCTTCCAGGACACCCATGCCACCGCCGAGAAGGCCGCCGAGGTCCTCGGCGGACACAGCGCCGGGGAGATCGCCATCGCCTCCACCGGGCTGATCGGCCTGCTCCTGCCCATGGACAAGCTCCTGCCCGGCGTCGAGCAGGCCGCCAAGGCCCTCAGCGAGCACGGCGGCGAGAAGGCCGCCATCGCGATCAAGACCACGGACACCGTCCACAAGACCGCGGTCGCGGGCGGCGAGGGCTGGACCGTCGGCGGCATGGCCAAGGGCGCGGGCATGCTCGCCCCCGGCCTCGCCACCATGCTGGTCGTCCTCACCACCGACGCCGACGTCGAAGCGCCCGCCCTCGACACCGCGCTGCGCGCAGCCACCCGCACCACCTTCGACCGGGTCGACTCCGACGGCTGCATGTCGACCAACGACACCGTGCTGCTGCTCGCCTCCGGCGCGAGCGGGATCACCCCCGCGCAGGCCGAGTTCGACCAGGCCGTGCAGAGCGTCTGCGCCGACCTCGCCCGGCAGCTGATCGGCGACGCCGAGGGTGCCTCCAAGGACATCCGGATCGAGGTGATCAACGCGGCCACCGAGGAGGACGCCGTCGAGGTCGGCCGGAGCATCGCCCGTAACAACCTCCTCAAGTGCGCGATCCACGGCGAGGACCCCAACTGGGGCCGGGTCCTCTCCGCGATCGGCACCACGAAGGCCGCCTTCGAGCCCGACCGGCTGAACGTCGCCATCAACGACGTCTGGGTGTGCAGGAACGGCAGCGTCGGCGAGGACCGCGACCTGGTCGACATGCGCTACCGGGAGGTCGGGATCACCGCGGACCTCGCGGCAGGGGACGAGTCGGCCGTCATCTGGGCCAACGACCTGACCGCCGAGTACGTCCACGAGAACAGCGCGTACAGCTCATGAGTGCCGCGAGGAAGCACACCGCGCTGCCCAAGGCGCAGATCCTCATCGAGGCGCTGCCCTGGCTCACCCGGCACAACGGCAAGACCGTCGTCATCAAGTTCGGCGGCAACGCCATGATCGACGAGGACCTGAAGGCCGCCTTCGCCCAGGACGTCGTCTTCCTGCGGCACGCCGGCCTCAAGCCCGTCGTCGTGCACGGTGGCGGCCCGCAGATCAGTGCCCAGCTCGACAAACAGGGCCTGGTCAGCGAGTTCAAGGCCGGACTGCGCGTCACCACGCCCGAGGCCATGGACGTCGTACGCATGGTGCTGGCCGGACAGGTCCAGCGCGAGCTCGTCGGGCTGCTCAACCAGCACGGCCCGCTCGCCGTCGGCATGACCGGCGAGGACGCCCACACGATCACGGCGGTCCAGCACCGTCCTGTGATCGACGGAGAGGCCGTCGACATCGGCCGGGTCGGCGAGATCACCGCGATCGACACCGGAGCGATCCAGGCGCTGCTGGACGACGGCCGGATCCCGGTCGTCTCCTCCATCGCGCGCTCCGCCGAGGACAACCACGTCTACAACGTCAACGCCGACACCGCGGCCGCCGCACTCGCCGCCGCGCTGGACGCCGAGACGCTGATGGTCCTCACCGACGTCGAGGGCCTCTACGAGGACTGGCCGAACAGCGACGACGTCATCAGCCGCCTCACCGCCACCGAGCTGGAGAAGCTGCTGCCCGACCTCTCCAGCGGCATGGTGCCCAAGATGCAGGGCTGCCTCCACGCCGTACGCAACGGCGTCGAGACCGCCCGTGTCATCGACGGCCGGGTCCAGCACGCGATCCTGCTGGAGATCTTCACCGACGAGGGGATCGGCACGATGGTCGTCCCCGACGCAACACCCGCCACACGGCACGACGCAGAGGGGGAGTCATGAGCAACGAGGAGATCACACAGCGCTGGCAGGACGCGCTGATGGACAACTACGGCACCCCGCAGCTGCCCTTGGTGCGCGGCGCGGGCGCCCGTGTGTGGGACGCGGACGGGAACGAGTACCTCGACTTCGTCGGCGGCATCGCGGTCAACGCGCTCGGCCACGCCCACCCCGCGGTGGTCGAGGCCGTCTCCACCCAGATCGCCTCCCTCGGCCATGTCTCCAACCTCTACGCCGCCGAGCCGCCCGTCGCGCTCGCCGAGCGGCTGCTGCAGCTCTTCGGGCGTACCGGCAGGGTCTTCTTCTGCAACTCCGGCGCCGAGGCCAACGAGGCGGCCTTCAAGATCGGCCGGCTGACCGGGCGTACGCACATGGTGGCCACCGACGGCGGCTTCCACGGCAGGACCATGGGCAGCCTCGCCCTGACCGGCCAGCCCGGCAAGCGCGACCCGTTCCTGCCGCTGCCCGGCGACGTCACCCACGTGCCGTACGGCGACGTCGAGGCGCTCCGGGCCGCGGTGACGACCGACACCGCGCTGCTCGTCATCGAGCCCGTGCAGGGCGAGAACGGCGTCGTCGTACCGCCCAAGGGCTACCTGGAAGCGGCCAGGGAGATCACCCGTGCCACCGGCACGCTGCTCGTCCTGGACGAGGTGCAGACCGGGATCGGCCGCTGCGGCCACTGGTTCGAATACCAGGCCCACCAGGGCGTCGAGCCCGACGTGGTCACCCTGGCCAAGGGACTCGGCGGCGGACTGCCGATCGGCGCCACCGTCGCGTTCGGAGCCACGGCCGACCTGCTGAAGCCCGGTCAGCACGGCACGACGTTCGGCGGCAACCCCGTCGCCTGCGCCGCCGGACTCGCCGTGCTGGACACCTTGGCCGCCGACGGCATCCTGGACAGCGTGAAGCGGCTCGGCGAGCGGATCAGGGACGGCGTCGAGGGCCTCGGCCACCCGCTGGTCTCCCACGTCCGTGGCTCCGGTCTGCTGCTGGGTATCGTGCTCACCGGGCCCCTCGCACCGAAGGTGCAGCAGGCGGCTCAGGAAGCCGGACTCCTGGTGAACGCGCCCGCCCCCGACGTCGTACGGCTCATGCCGCCACTGATCATCGGTGACGCCGAGGTCGACGCGTTCCTGCGAATTCTGCCGGGAGCCCTCGACGCGGCTCACGGGGACGGACGATCCGGCGAGTGACCATCCGGAGAATGAGGCGACGACGATGACCGAGGCGCAGGAAACCGACCACGGCGGGCCGTCGGTGCCGCAGACCCGCACGGCACGCCACCGCAGGATCGTGGACATCCTGAACCGCCGGCCGGTGCGCTCGCAGAGCCAGCTGGCCAGGCTCCTGTCCGACGACGGGCTGAGCGTCACCCAGGCGACGCTCTCCCGCGACCTGGACGAGCTGGGCGCGGTGAAGATCCGCAACACCGGTGGCGAGCTGATCTACGCCGTGCCGAGCGAGGGCGGTTTCCGCACCCCGCAGGCGCCGCTCGGAGGGTCGGCCAAGGAGGAGCGGATGCGCAGGCTCTCGGCGGAGCTGCTCATCTCCGCGGAGGCCTCGGCCAACCTCGTGGTGCTGCGTACGCCTCCGGGCGCCGCCCAGTTCCTCGCCTCGGCCATCGATCAGGCCGAACTCCGGGCGATCCTCGGCACGATCGCCGGGGACGACACGCTGATGCTGATCAGCCGCGACCCCAACGGCGGCCAGGCGCTGGCCGACCACCTGCTGCGGCTGGCCCAGAACGACCGCTGACCCGGTCCTCAGTAGCGCGTGATCGCGGTCGGGCCGGACACCGTCCCGACCGCGATGTGCGGACGGCGGACCGGGTCGGCCCAGGCCAGGATCCGGTCCATGGCGGCCGCCGGTACGGACACACAGCCGGCGGTCGCGCCCTTCCCGTCGACGTGGAGGAAGATCCCGGCGCCCCTGCCCCGCACCGGCCGGTGGTAGTTGAAGCCGATGACGAGCGCACGGGCGTACTGGGTGGAATAGCTGACCAGGTGTTCGGCCTCCTCCGCCCGGCAGTCGGCCGGGCGCGGCTCCACCCAGCGGTTGTAGGACCGGGACGCGTTGTCCTGGCACCACCACGAGGCCTGGCCGACACGGCGGTACGGATAGCGGGTACCGGGCGCCACGGCGTCGATCCCGAATGCGTACGGCAGGTCGTACAGCCCGGTGGGCGTGGTGTTCGTGCCCTGGCTACGCGTGGCACCCTCGGCCAGGCCGTTCGCCCCGAAGCGGGCCGGCGCCGAACCCGCCGCCACCCATCCGCCCCCGCGCCGGTCCCACCAGGTGAGCGCGCCCGTGGTGGAGTCCGTTCCGGCGGCCTCGGCGGTGATCAGCTGTGTGCCGCCGCCCGTGTCGGCCAGCCGTTCCGGAAGGGGTGGTGCTTCGGCGGGCCGCGCCGCGAGCGAACCGGCCAGCGCCAGCAGAACCGACGCGGTCACCAGGAATCTGCGCATGCTCCGGACCGTATGGGGCGCGGCGGCCCGCCCCCACCGCGCCTGCTCCGTACGGCCCAGTGCCTCACCCCGAGGCCGGCGTGGGCAGCACGGGCAGCGGCAGGGGGAGCCCCGGCAGCCCGTCGATGCTGGTGGCGATGTAGGGCTTCTTCTCGAAATACCTGCTCAGGCTGTCGTCGTCCTCGCGCCGGAAGCGGTCGGAGTGCAGGGAACGGTCCTCGTCGTACGCCATGAGAGGCACCCCGTAACCGCAGGTGTCCCGGATCAGTTCGGCCGTCACCACGATGATCGCGCGCAGCCCGTGCGGGGTGGGGTCGATGCCCGGGAAGTGGCCGAGCAGCCCGGCGAAGCGCGGGTCGTCACGGAAGACCGGCTCACCGCGGCCGTGCACGCGGACGATGTTCGGCGGGCCCTGGAAGGCGCACCACATCAGTGTGATGCGCCCGTTCTCCCGCAGATGGGCGACGGTCTCGGCATTGCTGCCGGCGAAGTCGAGGTAGGCCACGGTCTGTTCGTCGACGACGGCGAACGACCCGCTCACGCCCTTGGGCGAGAGATTGACCGTGCCGTCGCCGTCCAGGGGCGCGGTCGCGGTGAAGAAGACGTGCTGCTCCTCGATGAATGTCCGGAGCCGGCCGTCGATACGTTCGTATGTTTTTCCCATGGCCGTATTCTCGTGCGGTCCGCCGGCCGGTGCCGGGTATTTCACGGTCCCACGCCGCCCCGCCGGCATACGGCCGCCGAGCTCGGCCGGCGCCGGTCTCGGTCTGGACCCTGCCATTCTCGACGCCCTGACCAGCAGCTTTGACAAGGCATACGGACCACTGCATAGTTATGCCGTCCGTGATCGTACTGTGCGACGGACGCACACCCCTTGTACTTCCGAGGAGCACGCAGTGAGCAACGGCACCGGCAACAGCGACGTACGCCTCTGGGGCGGCCGTTTCGCCGACGGCCCGGCCGAGGCGCTGGCCAAGCTGTCCGCCTCCGTCCACTTCGACTGGCGGCTCGCGCCGTACGACATCGCGGGCTCCCGTGCCCACGCGCGCGTGCTCAACAAGGCGGGGCTGCTGACCGCCGACGAGCTGGCCCGCATGACCGAGGGCCTGGACTCGCTCGAAGCCGCCGTCGCCGACGGGTCGTTCACCGGCACCATCGCCGACGAGGACGTCCACACCGCGCTGGAGCGCGGCCTCCTGGAGCGACTCGGCCCGGACCTCGGCGGCAAGCTGCGGGCCGGCCGGTCCCGCAACGACCAGGTCGCCACGCTCTTCCGGATGTATCTGCGCGACCACGCCCGGATCATCGGCGGGCTCATCGCCGAGCTCCAGGACGCGCTGGTCGGACTCGCGGAGGCGCACCCCGACGTGGCCATGCCCGGCCGTACGCACCTCCAGCACGCTCAGCCCGTCCTCTTCGCCCACCACGTCCTGGCCCATGTGCAGCCCCTGGCCCGGGACGCCGAGCGGCTGCGCCAGTGGGACGAGCGGACCGCTGTGTCCCCGTACGGCTCCGGCGCTCTGGCCGGGTCGTCCCTCGGGCTGGACCCGGAGGCGGTCGCCGCGGACCTCGGCTTCGAGCGCGGCTCCGTCGGCAACTCCATCGACGGCACCGCGTCCCGTGACTTCGTCGCCGAGTTCGCCTTCATCACCGCGATGATCGGCGTCAACCTCTCCCGCGTCGCGGAGGAGATCATCATCTGGAACACGAAGGAGTTCTCCTTCGTCACCCTCCACGACGCCTTCTCCACCGGTTCCTCGATCATGCCGCAGAAGAAGAACCCGGACATCGCCGAGCTGGCCCGCGGCAAGTCGGGCCGCCTCATCGGCAACCTGACCGGGCTGATGGCGACCCTGAAGGCCCTTCCGCTCGCCTACAACCGCGACCTCCAGGAGGACAAGGAGCCGGTCTTCGACTCCTGCGACCAGCTGGAAATCCTGCTCCCCGCGTTCACCGGGATGATGGCCACGCTCACCGTCAACCGGGAGCGCATGGAGGAGCTGGCCCCGGCCGGCTTCTCGCTCGCCACGGACATCGCCGAGTGGCTGGTCAAGCAGGGCGTCCCCTTCCGGGTGGCGCACGAGGTCGCGGGTGAGTGCGTGAAGGTGTGCGAACACGAGGGCATCGAGCTCGACGAACTGACGGACGAGCAGTTCGCGAAGATCTCCGAGCACCTCACCCCGGAGGTGCGCACCGTCCTGAACGTGCCCGGCGCACTCGCCTCGCGCGACGGGCGCGGAGGGACGGCCCCCTCGGCCGTCGCCGTCCAGCTGGCCGAGGTGAAGGCCGACCTGGTGACGCAGCACGCGTGGGCGACCGCGCGCGGATGATTCACAGGCATCGCGGGCTACGTTGACGGGAAGGCGTTCGGAACCGACCCAGAGGAGCCCGCGATGCCCTTCGCCCGCCTGAACCGAGCGACTACCCCGACTTCCCACATCGGGCTCGGCCTGGCCGCCGTCGGCAGGCCCGGCTACATCACCCCGCACCGTGACCGCGATCTGCCCGGCGACCGCGGTGTGGACGCGCTGCGCGCCCGCACCCACGAACTCCTGGACGCGGCCTACGCCCAGGGGGTGCGCTATTTCGACGCCGCCCGCTCCTACGGCCGCGCCGAGGAGTTCCTCGCCGAGTGGCTGACCGCCCGGGCCGATGTGACCGACGTGGTCGTCGGCAGCAAATGGGGCTACACCTACACCGCCGACTGGCGTGTCGACGCCGAGACGCACGAGGTGAAGGACCACGGGCTCGCCACCTTCGAACGCCAGCACGCCGAGACGGCCGGACTGCTCGGCGACCGGCTCGACCTCTACCAGATCCACTCGGTGACCGCCGGAAGTCCGGCCCTGAGCGACAAGGACCTGCACGCGCGTCTCGCCGAGCTGGCCGCCGGAGGTACCACGGTCGGCTTCTCCACGAGCGGTCCAGGCCAGGCCGAGGCCATCCGGGCCGCCCTCGCCGTCACCGTGGACGGCGAACCCCTCTTCCGTACCGTCCAGGCCACCTACAACGCCCTGGAGACCTCGGCCGGAGCGGCACTCGCCGAGGCGCACGACGCGGGACTCACCGTGATCGTCAAGGAGGCCATGGCCAACGGCCGGCTCGCCGGGAACGAAGCGCCCGCCGTCCTCCAGGAGATCGGCGCCGAGGCGGGCCTGGACGCGGACGCCGTCGCCCTGGCGCTCGCGCTGCACCAGCCGTGGGCCGGAGTCGTCCTGTCCGGCGCGGCCACCGTCACCCAGCTCGCGGCCAATCTGCACGCCCCGCTGCTCGACCTGGACCCGGACCGGCTGGACCGGCTGGCCGCCCTGCTGGAGGAGCCGGAGGCGTACTGGCGCCACCGCGCCTCACTGCCCTGGAGCTGAGCCGGTACCCGGCCACCCGGCGAGCGCGTCGAAGTCCGCCCGTACCAGCCCCACCCGGGGGTCCACCCGCCGCAGCAGGGCCCGTCCCGGGTGGTGCGCCGTGACCCAGGCCGTATCGAGCTCGGAGATCTCGTCGTCGACCCAGGCGAACGGCCTGCCGTCGGCGTAGTCGACGACGTACCGCGTCTTCCAGTACGTCCCGTTCCCGGTGACGCCGTGCAGGTCCGGCCAGTCGATGTACGGAAGGGGCGGCAGCCCCAGATGCGGGGCGATCCACTCGTTCGCCTCGTCCTTCCAGGTGGTGGCCCAGACGAGTTCGTACCGGTCCGTGAGTGACAGCAGCTCGTCGCCGTGGTCCGGGTTGAGCAGGACGGCCAGCGGCGGCCCCGCCGTCCACCCGGTCGGCCGCATCAGGTGCCGCCGGTAGCCCCGGGGGGCCTTGCGGCGGGACAGAGCCGCGTACGGGTTGAGAGGCCCGTCGATGTCGATCAGCAGCAGCGGCTTCATGGCGTCATGGTGCCCGGAGGGCGACCGCGAGGCGACGCGATGTCAGAATGAGACTTGGGTGTCTCATATGGATTACTCTCGTCTCATGTCTCTTGATCGTGAGCAGGTGCTGCGGAGCGCCGCCGCTCTGCTGACCCGTAAGTCCACGGCGACCATGGACGAGGTCGCCCGAGCCGCCGGAATCGGCCGCGCCACCCTGCACCGGCACTTCGCCGGGCGGGACGCCCTGGTCGGAGCGCTGGAAAACCTCGGAATCCAGCAATTCGAAGCCGCTCTGGACGCGGCCGGACTCGACGAGGGCAGCGCCGAGGACGGGCTGCGGCGGCTGATCACGGCCGTTCAGCCCAGCGCGGGACTGCTGTCCTTCCTCGTCACCGAGAACCAGCTCTTCGAGGGCGACGACGTCAACGAGGGCTGGAGCCGCCTCGACGCCCGGGTCTCCGCCTTCTTCCGGCGGGGCCAGGAGCAGGGTGAGTTCCGGATCGACCTGACCCCGGCCTGGCTGACCGAGGCCCTGTACGGCCTGATCGGGAGCTGTGCGTGGTCCGTGCAGGCGGGCAGGGTCGCCGCGCGGGACTTCCCCTACATGATCGTCGAGTTGCTCCTGGGCGGAGCACGCCGGAGCGTGGAGAAATGAGCGGCACCAATTCGCGGGCAGGCGTCACGGGCGACCCGCACCATCCGGGGCGGTGGATCGCCCTCACCGTCCTCGTCCTGGCCGTGCTGCTGGTCGCCGTCGACGCCACCGTCCTCGGCCTGGCCACCCCGTTCCTCAGCGAGGACCTCGAACCGACCGGCACCCAACTGCTCTGGATCGGCGACGTCTACTCCTTCGTGATCGCCGGGCTCCTGGTCTCCATGGGCAGCCTCGGTGACCGCATCGGGCGGAAGAAGCTGCTGCTGACCGGTGCCGCCGCCTTCGGCGCGGTCTCCGTGCTGAACGCCTACGCGACGAGCCCCGAGATGATGATCCTGGCCCGGGCCCTGCTCGGTGTCGCGGGCGCCACCCTGATGCCGTCCACACTCGCCCTGATCCGCAATCTCTTCCACGACCCGCGCGAGCGCAGCCTCGCCGTCGGAATCTGGGGCGCCATGGCCGCGGCCGGCGCGGCCGTCGGGCCGGTCGTGGGCGGGCTCCTGCTGGAGCACTTCTGGTGGGGCTCGGTCTTCCTGATCAACCTGCCCGTGATGGCGGTCCTCGTCGTCGTGGGAATCAGGATGATCCCCGAGTCGAAGAACCCGGCGCCCGGGCCCTGGGACCTGCCCAGTGTGGGGCTCTCCCTGGTCGGCATGATCGGCGTCGTGTACGCCATCAAGGAGGCGGCCGCACACGGCCTGAGCTGGGAGGTCTGCGTCGCGGGCGTCGGCGGCGGACTGGCACTCGCCTGGTTCGTACGCCGTCAGCTGAAGCTCCCCGCCCCGCTGCTGGACATGCGGCTCTTCCACCACAGGGGATTCTCCGGCGCGGTCCTCGCCGACCTCCTGACCATCCTCGGCCTGTCCGGGATCGTCTTCTTCCTCTCCCAGTTCCTCCAACTGGTCCAGGGGAGGGGCCCGCTCGAGGCCGGGCTCGCCGAACTGCCCGCGGCCGTCGGCGCGGTGACCGCCGGACTGCTGGCGGGGAGGGCCGCACGGCGCTACTCCGTGCGCTCCGTGGTCGCCGTCGGGCTCGGGGCCATCGGTGTGTCGCTCGCGCTGGTCACGGTGATCCACAAGGAGACCGGCTACCCGCTGATCGGGGTCCTGCTCCTGGTGGTGGGCGTCGGCGCGGGATTCGCCTTCACCGTCACCTCCGACGTGATCCTCTCCAGCGTCCCCAAGGAACAGGCCGGCTCCGCGTCCGCGGTGTCCGAGACGGCGTACGAGCTCGGCGCCGCCCTCGGCATCGCGCTGCTCGGGTCCATCGTCACGGGCGTCTACAAGGGTTTCGGGACGCCCGAGGGTGTCCCGGCCGCCGCCGCGTCGGCCGCCCACGAGTCGCTCGGCGGCGCCGTGGAGACGGCGGGGCACCTCCCGGCACAGCAGGGGGGCGAGCTCGTGTCGGCGGCCCAGGAGGCCTTCGTCAACGGACTGCGGGTGTCAGCCGCGGTCGGTGCCGTCGTACTGCTCGCGACCGCTGTCGCCGCGTGGTTCCTGCTGCGCGGCGAGAAGCTGGAGGACGGCATCATCCCCGACGAGTGAGTGGCCCGGCGCTTTCACGCCGGGCCACTCGAATGCACTCGTTCGGCTCAGGCGGCCTTCGCCTTGGTGGCGTACATGTCGACGTACTCCTGGCCGGACAGCCGCATCACCTCGGCCATCACCGAGTCCGTCACCGCCCGCAGGACGTAGCGGTCGCGGTCCATGCCCTCGTAGCGCGAGAACTCCAGCGGCTCACCGAAGCGCACCGTGACCTTGCCCGGGCGGGGGAGACCGGCGCCGCCCGGCTGCAGCTTGTCCGTGCCGATCATCGCGAACGGCACGACCGGCGCTCCGGTCATCAGGGTCAGCCGCGCGATGCCCGTACGGCCCCGGTAGAGCCGGCCGTCGGGGGAGCGGGTGCCCTCGGGGTAGATGGCGAAGGCATGGCCCCGCTCCAGCACCCGGCGGCCCGTCATCAGCGCCGCGACGCCGCCGCGGCCGCCGTCCCGGTCCACCGGGATCATGCCGCAGCCCGTGAAGAACCAGGCCATCAGCCGGCCCTTGAGGCCCTTGCCGGTGACGTACTCGTCCTTGCCGATGTAGAACACAGGCCGGTTGCAGCAGATCGGCATGATCATCGAGTCGATGAACGTCAGGTGGTTGCCCGCGAGGATCACCGGGCCGTCGCCCGGGATGTTCTCGGCGCCTTCCACCTGGGGCCGGAAGAGCAGGCGCAGGATCGGTCCGAGCACTGCCTTGATGACCGTGAGTCGGGACAACGCATCCTCCGGTGACGTGGCCGGGCGGCCGGGGCGGGAATTCGCGAGGGTCTGTGCAGGTGAGGACGATACTCGTGGGTACCGGCTCTCCGCACATCGGGTTCACCGAGCCGATACACAGTGTTGACGTGTGTTTCCGCCACGTTCGTCCACGGGCTGCCCCGCCGATGGCGTAGCTGCCTACGATCAAGCCTGCCCCGAAGGTGCCGGACATCACATGCGAGGAACATTCATGACAGAGCGCGCGCAGGCAGCACCCGGTCGGCGGAGCCTCCTGGGGGCGGCCGTCCTCGGCACGGCGGCCATCGGCCTGTCCGGCACCGCGTATGCCGCCGGGCAGGGTGCCCCGGACGGACGGGGCAAGGGCTCCTACCGGGACCTTCCCGTGCCCACCGTCGTGGGCCACCGAGGCGCCAGCGGCTACCGGCCCGAGCACACGCTCGGCTCCTACCAGCTGGCCCTGGACATGGGCGCGCACATCGTCGAGCAGGACCTCGTACCGACCAAGGACGGCCACCTGGTCTGCCGCCACGAGAACGACATCACCGGCACCACGGACGTCGCCGAGCACCCCGAGTTCGCGAGCCGCAAGGCCACCAAGCAGGTCGACGGGGTGTCGCTCACCGGCTGGTTCACCGAGGACTTCACCCTCGCCGAGCTCAAGACCCTCCGGGCCAAGGAACGCATCCCCGGCAACCGCCAGGAGAACACGCTCTACGACGGACGCTGGGAGATCCCGACCTTCGAGGAGGTCCTGCGCTGGGCGGACGAGGAGGGCCGCAGGCGGGGCGAGCCCGTCTGGCTCTACGTCGAGACCAAGCACCCCTCCTACTTCAGGGGCCTCGGCCTGGGCCTGGAGGAGCCCCTCGCCAAGCTGCTGCGCCGCCACGGCCGGCACAGGGCGAACTCCGCACTGATCCTCCAGTCCTTCGAGCCGAGCTCGATGCAGCGGCTGTCGAAGCTCGTCGCCAACCCGCGTGTCGTCCTGCTGTCCGGGCCGAAGGAACGGCCCTGGGACTTCGTGGAGGCCGGTGACCCCCGCACGGTGGCCGATCTGGTGAAGCCCGCCGGGCTGAAGTGGATCGCGTCCTTCGCCCAGGGCATCGGCCCCACGCTGGACCTGGTCATCCCCAGGGACGCCGCCGGACGGCTCACCACCCCCACCGCCCTGGTCGGGGACGCGCACGCGCGGGGCCTGATCCTGCACCCGTACACGATGCGCAACGAGAACACCTTCCTGCCCGCGGACTTCCGGCGCGGTACCGACCCGAACGCGTACGGCGACGTGTTCGGCGCTCTGCGCGCGTACTTCGAGGCGGGCATCGACGGGATCTTCTCCGACAACCCCGACACCGCCCTGCTCGCGGCCGCCGACTTCGCCCGGGACTGAGGTCCGGGGGCGGCCCCGGACGAGACCGGGCGCGTCAGCCGCCCGGCCCCCATGCCCCGGTCGGGTGGAGCTCCTCATGTGCGGCAACCCGCCGTGCACGAGGAGCGTTGAGGGGGCATGACTCTTCTTGATCATGTTCCCGCGGCCCCGTCCGAAGGGGCGGGAGACCACGGGCGAACCGTCGTACGCGCCCTGCACGCGCTGGTGCGTGCGGAGGCGGGAGCCGAGGCCCAGGCCGCCGGGACCGAGGCCGCGGACCTGGAACAGGCGGTGTGGCTGCGACTGCTGGAGCGGTGGCCAGGCCCGGACGGGCCCGCCGACCCCGCCCGCTGGGTCCGCACCGCCGTGCGGGCGGAGGCGCGGGTCGCCCGCCGCAGGAGCCGGCGCGAGCGCGCCTACACCGCCGGCGAATCCCCGGGCGACTGGGCCGGCTGCCCCGAACGGATCGCGCTGGGAGCCGACGAACGGCGTGTGCTGCGCACCGCGGTCGGCCGGCTGCCCGGAAGGTGCCCGCGGTTACTCGAGGCGATGCTGGCGCCCCATGACCCGACGTACCGGGAGATCGCAGGGGAGTTGGGTATGTCACAGGGCAGTTTGGGCCCTATGCGTTCCCGATGCCTCGGATGTCTGCGCAGAATGCTCGCGGCGGAGGTTGTAGCTCCTGAACTGCGGGGAAAGGAGCGGTAGACAACCGGCGGATCAGGTGAGCGGGAGGCATGCACGCATGGGCATGAGTGTGACCATCTCGGCAGCGACGGCACAGGACGTCGAGCAGATCTTCAGACTCCAGTACCTCTGTTTCCAGAGCGAGGCGGAGCTCTACGGCAACTACCGGATCGAACCACTCGTCCAGACCTTCGACTCCGTCCGGGGCGAAGTCGCCGCGGACCTGGTGTTCGTGGCCCGGCTCGGCGACGAAGTCGTCGGCTCGGTACGCGGCTTCACCGACACGGACGGCACCGGCAGGATCGGCAAGCTCTGCGTCCACCCCCGGCTCCGTCACCACGGCCTCGGCACCCGTCTCCTGCGCGCCGCGGAATCCGGCCTGGCGGACGGGCGTTCGGCCACCCGCTTCCGCCTGCACACGGGGGAGCGCAGCGAAGGCAATCTGCGGCTCTACCGCAAGGCCGGCTATGCCCAGGTGGGGAACACCACCGGAGGTGACGGCGTCCGGATGGTCCTCCTGGAGAAGGACGCCACCGCGCCGGCCTATGCGGCCAGCGCCTGAACGACTCCTGTGACGCCCGGTGTCAGGCGTTCCGTGCGCGGCGCAGCCAGATCATCCCGGTGACCGGCAGGATCACCGGGATGAACAGGTAGCCCATGCCGAATTCCGACCACACCGTGCTGTCCGGGAAGGCGGAGGGCTCCAGCCGCGTCCAGGTGCCGACGATCAGTACGCCCGCGAGCTCGGCGGCGCAGCACAGGAGCGCCGCCCTGCGCGCCTTCTCCCCGCCCCGCACCAACGAGTACGTGATGAATCCGTACACGACGGCGGCGACGGCCGAGAGGACGTACGCGAGCGGTGCCTTGCCGAAGTCCAGGATCATCTCGACGATCGAGCGGGACGCGGCGGCCACGGTGAACACCCCGTAGAACCAGACCAGGACCCGCCCGGGCCCGGTGCCGAGCTCGAACCGCTGCTTCTGCCGTGGGGCGTCCGGCTGCGGGGCCGGGGAGGCGGGCGCCCCCGTGCGGTCGGTGTCGCGCATGGTCAGTTTCCCCAGATGTCGTAGAGCCGCACTTCGAGGACGGCGAGCACGACCGCGCCGGCCGCCACCGTCACCGAGCCCCAGCGGGTCCGCTCCGTCAGCGACAGGAAACCCGCCGCGGGCACGGCCGCGAAGGCGCCGATCAGATAGGCGATGAAGATCGTCATGCCCTGGTCGGGCCGCTCGCCGCGTGCCAGCTGCACGATTCCCACGACCAGCTGCGCCAGCGCCAGCACGGAGACGACCGCCATGCCGATGAAGTGCCAGTCCTTCGTGGGCTGGTCCCGGTAGGCGGCGAATCCGCACCAGGCGGCGAGGGCGAGCGCGGTCACGGCGACCGCGACCGTCAGGGCGTCAAGCATGAGGCGAGGGTATTACGGGCGCGGAGGACCGCCGCGTGCGGCCCCGGGCGACGGGCGGGCGCGGACCGAGTCCCAGGAATCGTGGTCTTTGCCACAGGCGTCCACTGCATGATCGCGTCACTGTGCATGCCTTGGTGGAAGGAGGCTCGCGTTTTAGCAGGTCAAGGCGGTGTGTACCGCGACTCCGGCGTGAGGGGCGCGTGTCCACGTCCGTCCGCTATGCGGACGGGGCGGGTTGCCCGAACGTTACGTCTGTTTTACTTGGGGCATGACCACGACGAGCTACCGCAGCCCTGCGACCGAGGCGATCCTGACGCCCGGTGCTCGTTGTATGTGTCGAATGCGCGCCTTCTGAGGGCCCCGCCTGAGCCTCGCGCCACGAAGCGAGACCGGGACCGTGCCGTCCGTACCCAGCGGACAGAGCAGGCCCGGGCACGCCCGCGTCCGGCGGCCCCGCCGAGGTCCGGCCGTGCCGGGACTCACACCGGTCGACCACCGAGAACAGTCTCACCAGACGAATGCCCCGTGCCCGGCGGACACCGCGCCGTGCACTCGACAGTGACGGAAACCCTGTGATCACCACTTCGGGCCTCACGAAGGTCTACCAGTCACGCGGCCGTGAGGTCACCGCCCTGGACGGCGTGGACCTGCACGTCCGTGAGGGCGAGGTCTACGGCGTCATCGGACAGAGCGGTGCCGGCAAGTCCTCCCTCATCCGCTGCGTCAACCTCCTCGAACGCCCCACCTCGGGCACCGTGACGGTCGCCGGACAGGACCTCACGGCTCTCGCGGGCCGCGGTCGCCGGGCAGGCAAGGAGCTCCGCCGGGCGCGCAGTCGCATCGGCATGGTCTTCCAGCACTTCAACCTGCTGGACTCGCGCACCGTCCGGGACAACGTCGAGCTCCCCCTGGAGATCCTCGGGCTCTCCGGACAGGCACGCACCCGCAAGGCGCTCGATCTCCTCGACCTCGTCGGTCTCGCCGACAAGGCGAAGGCCTACCCCGGTCAGCTGTCCGGAGGCCAGAAGCAGCGCGTCGGCATCGCCCGCGCCCTCGCGGGCGACCCGGAGGTGCTCCTCTCCGACGAGGCGACCTCCGCGCTGGACCCCGAGACCACCCGCTCCATCCTGCAGTTGCTGCGCGACCTCAACCAGGAGCTCGGCCTCACCGTCCTGCTCATCACGCACGAGATGGACGTCGTCAAGACGGTCTGCGACTCCGCCGCGCTGATGAAGAAGGGCCGCATCGTCGAGTCGGGCACCGTCGGCTCCCTGCTGGCGACCCCCGGCTCCGAGCTGGCCCACGAGCTGTTCCCCGTCGGTGGCACCGCCTCCGGCCCCGACGCCACCGTCGTCGACGTCACCTTCCACGGCGAGGCCGCGGCCCAGCCGGTGATCTCGCAGCTCTCCCGCACGTACAACATCGACATCTCGATCCTCGGTGCCGCGATGGACACCGTCGGCGGCAGGCAGATCGGCCGCATGCGCATCGAGCTGCCCGGCCGCTTCGAGGAGAACGTCGTGCCCATCGGCTTCCTCCGCGAGCAGGGCCTCCAGGCCGAGGTCGTGGACGACGGCCCCGCCGACAGCACGGACATCCCCGCCCAGACCCCCGCACCGCTCACCAAGGAGGTGGCGAAGTGACCTGGTCCGAAATGCAGCCACTGCTCACGCAGGGAACCACCGACACCCTCTACATGGTGCTCTGGTCCACACTCGTCACCGTCGTCGGCGGCCTGCCGCTCGGCATTCTGCTCGTCCTCACCGACAAGGGCGGACTGCTGCAGAACACCGTGGTGAACAAGGTCATCGGCGTGATCGTGAACATCGGCCGCTCCCTGCCGTTCATCATCCTGCTGATCGCCCTGATCCCCTTCACCACCTGGATCGTCGGCACCTTCATCGGCCCGTCCGCGATGATCGTGCCGCTCGCCGTCGGTGCCATCCCGTTCTTCGCCCGGCTCGTCGAGACAGCGGTGCGCGAGGTCGACCACGGGCTCGTCGAGGCCGTCCAGTCGATGGGCGGATCCATTCCGACGATCGTCCGCAAGGTCCTGCTGCCGCAGGCGCTCCCCTCGCTCGTCTCCGGCGTCACCACCACCGTCATCGTCCTCATCGGCTACTCCGCCATGGCCGGTGCGGTCGGCGGCGAAGGGCTCGGCTCCAAGGCCATCACGTACGGATTCCAGCGCTTCGACGACCAGTTCATGCTCATCACCGTCGTGCTGCTCATCGTCATCGTGACCGTGGTCCAGCTGATCGGCGACGGAGTCGGGCGCCTGCTGGCACGCCGGGGCCGCACCACTTCCTGAACCTCATCTCCCCCGAAGCCCGAACTCCTTGTCCGGGCGGACCACCGTCACCACCGGAAAGAGGCACTCTTCGTGCGTAAGAACATCAAGATCAGCGCTGCCGCGGCCGCCACCGCCGCCCTGGCCTTCGGGCTCAGCGCCTGCGGTACGGACTCCGACCCGGCCGCCAAGGGCGAGACCGGTGCCGGCGCGGACACCTCCAAGGCCCTCGTCGTCGCCGCGTCCCCGACGCCGCACGCCGACATCCTGAACTTCGTCAAGAAGAACCTGGCGGAGAAGGCCGGCCTCAAGCTGGAGGTCAAGGAGTTCACGGACTACGTCCTGCCGAACACCGCCACCGAGAACGGCCAGGTCGACGCCAACTTCTTCCAGCACAAGCCCTACCTGGACGACTTCAACAAGAAGAACGACACCCACATCGTCCCGGTCGTCGACGTCCACCTCGAGCCCCTCGGCCTCTACTCCAAGAAGGCCAAGGAACTCAAGGACATCAAGGCCGGCCAGACCGTCGCCGTCCCGAACGACACCACCAACGAGGGCCGCGCGCTCCAGCTGCTCGCCGAGAACGGCCTGATCACCGTCAAGGACGGCGTCGGCACCAACGCCAAGCTCAGCGACATCACGGACAAGAAGGGCCTGGAGTTCAAGGAGATCGAGGCCGCGACCGTGCCGCGCGCCCTCGACGACGTCGACGCCGCCGTCATCAACGGCAACTACGCCATCGAGGCCGACCTGAAGCCGGGCCAGGACTCCCTGGCGCTGGAGAAGGCCGAGGGCAACCCGTACGCCAACTTCCTGGCCGTCAAGGACGGCAACGAGGACGACCCCCGGGTCCAGAAGCTCGCGAAGCTCCTGAACTCCGACGAGGTCAAGAAGTTCATCGAGGACACCTACAAGGGCTCGATCGTCCCCGCCTTCGGCGCGCCGGCCAAGTCCTGACACCCAGGCGCCACTTGCCCCACGAGCCCCGCACACCCGCACCAGGGTGTGCGGGGCTCCGCCGTGCGGACCCGCCCATGCACATCCACGGTCCGATGCTGCATGCTGGTGCCTTTACACGGTCTTCGGCATGGAGCTGCGCATGACTACCACCTTCCCGTCCATCTCCATCAGCACGGACAGGTTGGTGCTGCGCCCCTTCGACATGGCGGACGTCCCGGCGTACATCGAGATGATGAACGACGAGCTGGTCACCGCCTGGACCGACGCTCCGCACCCCTACACCCAGGTCGACGCCGAACGGTGGGTCCGCAGGATCGCGCCCGCCGAACGCTCCCAGGGCAACGGCATCGTCTTCGCCGTCACCGAATTCCTCACCCAGCGCCTCGTCGGCTCCGTACGCCTCCTGAACACCGACCGCCGCACCCTGGCCACCGAGGTCCGCTACATCACCGCCCCCTGGGCGCGAGGCGAGGGATACGCCACCGAGTCCGTGCTGGCCCTCGCCGAGTGGCTCTTCCGCGACCAGGGCTTCGAGCGGATCGAGCTGCGCATCCCCGCCGGGAACACCGCCTCCCAGCAGGTCGCCCAGAAACTGGGCTGCATCAGCGAAGGCGTCCTGCGCAACGCCCGCATAGCCCGGACCGCCACCGAGGACGGGGGCTGGACCGACATCAGGACCGACCTCATCGTGTGGGGGCTCCTGCCCGAGGACCTGGAGGGCGTCGCCGAGCAGCTGGCCGACGCGGGCGGCTACGGCACGTACAACGACTGGAACTGACCTCCCCTCCCGCGCTTGGGGAGCCCCCGGCGGGGCGTTGGTACGGACCGGATACGCTCACCCTTGCTCCGCCCATCCCGCGGAGAGTACCCATCTGCTCGACCCCCAGGAGACAGACGACGATGGCCGACCGGGTCACGGTGATCGGCTGGGACGGCTCGCCACTGACCAGGGCGGCCACAGCCGCGCTCTCGGCCGCGACCCTCGTCGCCGGTGCCGCCCACCATCTGGAGCTCCCCGAAGTCCCCGGGTCCGCGGAACGCATCCGCCTCGGCAGCGTCGACCTGGCGGCCCGCAGGATCGCCGGCCACCGCGGGAGTGCCGTGGTCCTCGCCGACGGCGACCCCGGCTTCTTCGGTGTCGTCCGCACCCTGCGCAAGCCCGAACACGGCCTCGAGGTCGAGGTCGTCCCCGCCGTCTCGTCCGTCGCCACCGCCTTCGCCCGCGCCGGAATGCCCTGGGACGACGCGCAGATCGTCGTCGCCCACCCGCGCACCCTGCGCCGCGCGGTCAACATCATCCGCGCCCACCACAAGGTGGCCGTACTCACCTCCCCCGGCGCGGGCCCCGCCGAGCTCGCCCTCCTGCTCGACGGCGTCCACCGCACCTTCGTGATCTGCGAGGAGCTCGGCACCGTACGCGAACGGGTCACCGTCCTCACCTCCGACAAGACGGCCGACCACAGCTGGCGCGACCCCAACGTCGTCATCGTCATCGGCGGCGGCCCCGAGACCACCGCCAACGGCGCCTGGATCGCGGGCCGTCGCCCCGATCACCCCGAGGGCGTCCGCGGCTGGGCCCTGCCCCCCGCGTCGTACGACGGCGCGGGGGAGGGCGGCGAAGGGGAATCGCCCGGCCTGCGCGCCGCGCAGCTGGCCCGCCTCGGGCCGCGTACCGGTGATCTGGTCTGGGACATCGGCTCCGGAAGCGGTGCCCTCTCCGTGGAGGCGGCCCGTTTCGGCGCCGCGGTGCTCGCCGTCGACAGCGACCCCGACGCCTGTGCGCGTACGGCGGCGGCCGCCCGCACCTTCAAGGTGGGCGTCCAGGTCGTCCGGGGGACCGCCCCACACGTCCTGGAACGCCTGCCCGAACCCGATGTCGTACGGATCGGCGGCGGTGGGGTACCCGTGGTCACGGCGGTGGCCGACCGGCGGCCCGAACGCATCGTCACCCATGCCTCGAACCGGGACGAGGCGGAGGCCCTGGGAGCGGCCCTCGCGGAGAACGGGTACACGGTCGAATGCGCACTGCTCCAGTCCGTGGACCTGGACACCTCCGCCTGGGCGGAGCGCGAACGCTCCGTCGTGTTCCTGCTCTCCGGCGTGCGTTCCGACCTCGCCCCCTGAGCCGTCCACGCCGAGGCGCGAGGTAGGCTGACCGATTGTTGTACCGCGCCCGGCCGTTCGACGGTTCGTTCGTCAATGTCCGGAAAAGTGGACCGTTTTGGTCCGCGATGTGGTACGGCACAACCGGGGGACGCGCAACGTGGCGCAGTCCACAGCGAGCCGGGGCAGAACTGTCTGTCACGGCGGCGAACGGCCGCGAGAATGTATACCTCCGCGCGCCTTTCGTGCCGCGCGGGGAGCCCGCTCGTTCTTGTTGACGAGCGTCGGCGTGCCGTGGTTCGGGCATCCCGGGCGAAGGGCGAAGGAGCACTGACGATGGGCGAGGGGTACGCATGACTGACACCGGCCAGATCCCGGGCGAGGGACTGCCGGAGGACGCAGGCATGGTGGAGCAGCCGGGCGTCCCCGCCCCGGACGCCTACACCTACCTCGAACCCTCCGAGCACACAGCCGAGGACGACGATCTCCTTCTGATGCCCGCATCCCAGGGCGCGTGGAGCGATGCTCCCGCCGCACCCGAGCAGTTCCCGGCGCACGCCCCCGTGCAGGTCCCGGCCGCCGCCGCGTCGGCCCGGCGCCCGCTGCACCGCGGTCCCGCGTCCACCGAGGCGCCCTCCTACGGGGGGACGCCGACGGGGGGAGTGGTCCGCTCGCTCGCGGACCGGGGGCCCGCCGGCCCGCCGAACCCGGCACCCGTACGGCACGCCGGACCGCCGACGACGGGTCCTGAGTACTTCGACGTCCCGGCGGACGGCGCGGCCGTGCTGCCGGGCCCGCAGCTGGGCCAGATCCCGCCCCAGGGCGCGCCCGCGTGGGGCCCGCCCGAACCGGTCGTGGCGCCGGCGCCGCCCGCCACCCCCGAGCCGGGGGCAGCGGCTGAGGAAGCCGTCGCACCTGCCGCGCCCGTCGGGGACGCCGCGCCCGGCGAACCGGCTGAACCGGTCGAGTCCGTCGTGCCCGCTGAAGCAGCGCCTGCTGAAGCCGTGCCCGTCGCGCCCGCAGAAACGGTCGCCCCGGAGCCGGAGGCCGCCGTGCTGCCGGAGGCTCCTGTCGAGCCCGCGGTGGAGACGGCCGAGGAGCGTCCCGCCGAGGCCCTGGCCGAGGTCCCGGAGGCCGTACCGGTCGAGGTTCCCGCCGAGGGGCCCGCCGGACTCTCCGTCGACGCTTCCGTCGAGACCGCCACATCGGCTGAGCCGATGGGGCAGTTCGTGCCCGTCGCGGGCTCCGTACCGACGGCTCCGCACCTCGCGCCGACTCCTGTGGCCGAGACGGACACCCTCGCAGCCGAGCCCGGACAGGCCGCGGAACCCACGCCGGTCGCGCCGCAGCCCGGGCCCCCCGTGACGGAGTCCGCGCCGGAGGTACCGGAGTCGGCCGTCGTCCAGCAGCCCGAGGCGCAGCCCGAGCTCGTGGCGGCACCCGAGCCGGCACCTGAGCCCGTTGCCGTGCCGCCGGCCGGGCCTCAGACCCTTCCCGGGGCGGAGGCCGCCGGACCCGAGATCATCGAGACCTCGGAGGCCGAGCTCCCGGAAGCCGTAATTGCTGAGCCCGTAATTCCTGAGCCCGTGGTTCAGGTTCAGCCCCTGGTGGCGGAGGCCCCTGCTGCGGAAGCCCCTGCCGCGGAGGCCCCGGCAGCCGAGGCTCCGGCCCCTGCGGAGGACGCTCCCGAGGAAGCCCCGTTCGTGGAGGCGACGGAGGAGACCGAAGCCGCCGAGGCGATGGCCCCCGCCGAAGTAGAAGCCGAAGCTGAAGCCGAAGTAGAAGCCGAAGCTGAAGCCGAAGCGGCAGCTGAAGCGGAGTCCGAGGCAGCCCCCGTCTCCCCTCCCGCCCCCGGTTACGACGACGCCGAGCGCGAAGCCGTCCTGCGCGTGATGCGTGAACGGCGCGACATCCGCAACGGCTTCCGCAGCGACCCCATCCCGCACGAGGTCCTCCTCCGTGTCCTGGAAGCCGCGCACACCGCACCGAGCGTCGGCCATTCGCAGCCCTGGGACTTCGTCGTCATCCGTTCCGCGGAGACGCGCCGCTCCATGCACGAACTGGCACAGCGCCAGCGGGAGGCGTACGCCCAGTCGCTGCCCAAGGCCCGGGCCAAGCAGTTCAAGGAACTGAAGATCGAGGCCATCCTCGACACGCCGGTGAACATCGTCGTCACCGCCGACCCCACCCGTGGCGGCCGCCACACCCTCGGCAGGCACACCCAGCCGCAGATGGCCCCGTACTCCTCGGCGCTCGCCGTGGAGAACCTGTGGCTCGCCGCCCGCGCCGAGGGCCTCGGCGTCGGCTGGGTCAGCTTCTTCGACGAGCGGGAGATGGTCCGCGCGCTCGGCCTGCCCGAGCACCTCGAAGTCGTCTCCTACCTCTGCGTCGGTTACGTCGACGAGTTCCCCGAGGAGCCCGAGCTCATGCAGGCGGGCTGGTCCAAGCGCCGCCCGCTGTCCTGGGTCGTCCACGAGGAGACGTACGGCCGCCGGGCTCTGCCCGGTGAGGAGCCGCACAACCTCCTCCAGGAGACCATCTCCAGCATCCGTCCCCTGGACGCCAAGGCGCTCGGCGAGGCCTGGGAACGCCAGAAGCGGATGACGAAGCCCGCCGGCGCGCTCGGCATGCTGGAGATCATCTCCGCCCAGTTGTCCGGGCTCTCCCGGCTCTGCCCGCCGCCCATCCCGGAACCCGCAGCCGTCGCGATCTTCGCCGGTGACCACGGGGTGCACGCCCAGGGCGTCACGGCGTGGCCGCAGGAGGTCACCGGCCAGATGGTCGCCAACTTCCTCGGTGGCGGCGCCGTCTGCAACGCCTTCGCCGCCCAGGTCGGTGCCGAGGTCTGCGTCGTCGACGTCGGTGTGGCAGCAGAACTCCCCGCCACGCCCGGACTGCTGCCCAGGAAGGTCCGTCCCGGAACGGCCGACTTCACCACCGGCCCCGCGCTCACCCGGGAAGAGGTGCTCGCGGCGATCGAGGTCGGTATCGAGACCGCCCGCGACCTGGTGGCGGCGGGCAACAAGGGCCTGCTCACCGGTGAGATGGGCATCGCCAACACCACCGCGTCGGCCGCGCTGATCTGTGTCTACACCGGCATGGACCCGGCGGAGGTGACCGGCCGCGGCACCGGGATCAACGACGAGATGCACGCCCGTAAGGTCGATGTGGTCCGCCGCGCCCTGGACCTGCACCAGCCCGACCCGGCCGACCCGATCGGGGTCCTGGCTGCGGTCGGCGGCCTGGAGCACGCCGCCATGGCGGGCTTCCTGCTGGGCGGCGCCTCACTCCGTACGCCGGTGATCCTGGACGGCGTGAGCGCCGGTGCGGCCGCACTGGTCGCCAGGGCGATCGCCCCCGAGGCGCTCGCCGCCTGCATCGCGGGCCACCGCAGCGCGGAACCCGGCCACGTCGCCGCCCTCAACAAGCTGGGCCTGCGCCCGCTGGTCGACCTGGACCTCCGCCTCGGCGAGGGCACGGGGGCGCTGCTCGCGCTCCCCATCGTGCAGAGCGCGGCCCGCGCGATGCACGAGGTGGCGACGTTCGACTCCGCAGGTGTCACGGAGAAGTAGCGGGCACCGTGCCGGGACGCGCCACGCCGGCCCTTCCGGACACCACCTGGCGTCCTGGGGCCGGTGCCGGACCACGGTCCGGCACCGGCCCGTGGTCCGGGACCGGAGCGGAGAACCTCCCAGGAGGTGACGAGGCACTCCGGGGCGGCCCGCGAGACCGCCGCCCCGGGCCCGGACCCCACCACCCCGTATCGTGGTCCCACGCGTCACCGCCTCACCCAGCCCACGTCACCGCCGCTCCACCGCCGCAGCGGCCCGCAGCACACCGCACCCTGCACGAGGAGCCCGCACGACCATGGCCGAGCATGACGATCACCCTGCCTACCCCGTCGGACTGCGCCTGAACGGGCGCCGCGTCGTCGTCGTCGGCGGCGGCCAGGTCGCGCAGCGCCGGCTGCCCGCCCTCATCGCGGCCGGGGCCGACATCACCCTGGTCTCCCCGTCGGCGACCGCGTCCGTCGAGGCGATGGCCGACACCGGTGAGATCCGCTGGGAGCGCCGCAGGTACCAGGACGGCGACCTGGCCGACACCTGGTACGCCCTCGTCGCGTCGTCCGACGCCGCCGCCAACGACGCCGCGTCCGCCGAGGCCGAGCGCAGCCGCACCTGGTGCGTCCGGAGCGACGACGCGGAGGCGGCCACCGCCTGGACGCCGGCCACCGGCCGCAGCGAAGGCATCACGGTCGCCGTCCTCACCACCACCTCGCAGGGCCGCGACCCCCGGCACTCCGCCGCGGTCCGCGACGCGATCGTGGAAGGGCTGCGTGACGGCACCCTCGCCGCCCCGCACCACCGCACCCGCGCCCCCGGCGTCGCACTGGTGGGCGGCGGCCCCGGCGACCCCGACCTGATCACGGTCCGGGGCCGTCGTCTCCTCGCCGAGGCCGACGTGGTCATCGCCGACCGGCTCGGCCCCCGCGACCTGCTCGACGAGCTCCCGCCGCACGTCGAGGTGATCGACGCGGCGAAGATCCCGTACGGCCGGTACATGGCGCAGGAGGCGATCAACCAGGCGCTGATCGACCATGCCAAGGCGGGCAGGTCCGTGGTCCGGCTCAAGGGCGGCGACCCGTTCGTCTTCGGCCGCGGCATGGAGGAGGCGCAGGCGCTGGCCGCCGAGGGCATCGCCTGCACGGTCGTCCCCGGGATCTCCAGCTCGATCTCCGTGCCGGGAGCCGCCGGGATTCCCGTCACCCACCGAGGTGTCGCCCACGAGTTCACGGTGGTCAGCGGCCATGTGGCACCCGACGACCCGCGCTCCCTGGTCGACTGGAAGGCGCTCGCACAACTGCGTGGCACCCTCGTCCTGCTGATGGCCGTCGACAAGATCGGCGCCATCTCCCAGGCCCTCATCGCCCACGGCAAGTCCCCCGACACCCCGGTGGCCCTGGTCCAGGAAGGCACCACGGCAGCCCAGCGCAGGGTCGACGCGACCCTCGGGAACGTCGGGGAGCGAGTCGTCGCGGAAGAGGTACGCCCCCCGGCCGTCATCGTCATCGGCGACGTCGTCGCCGTCGGCACGGGAACGGCCGGCCGGCTCGAAGGCTGAAGGGGCCGGACAGCCGGCCTGCCGCGCCCTTCCGTACCTCACATCACCCCGACAAGGCAGTAGCACCCGTGGCTGAACTCATCACCGTCGACGACCCTGACGACCCGCGTCTGGGCGACTACACCGGCCTGACCGACGTCGAGCTCCGGCGCCGGCGGGAACCCGCCGAAGGCCTGTTCATCGCCGAGGGCGAGAAAGTGATCCGGCGTGCCGGGAACGCCGGGTACGAGATGCGGTCCATGCTGCTCTCCGCCAAGTGGACCGAGGTCATGCGCGATGTGATCGACGAGGCCACGGCGCCGGTCTACGCGGTGACGCCGGCCCTCGCCGAGCGGGTCACCGGGTACCACGTGCACCGCGGGGCCCTCGCCTCCATGCAGCGCAAGCCACTCCCTGACGCGGGCACGCTGCTGTCCCCGGAGCGGGGGAGCGTCCGGCGGGTCGCCGTCTTCGAGGACATCGTCGACCACGCCAATCTCGGAGCGGCCTTCCGTAACGCGGCCGCACTGGGCGTCGACGCCGTCCTGCTCACCCCGCGCTGCGCCGACCCGCTCTACCGGCGGGCGGTCAAGGTCTCGATGGGGTCCGTCTTCCACGTCCCGTGGACCCGCCTGACCTCCTGGCCCGAGGACCTCCGCCTGCTGCGCGAGGCGGGCTTCACCACCGCGGCACTCTGCCTCAGCGACTCGTCGATCACCCTGGACGAACTCGTCGCCCGCCGGCACGAGAAGCTGGCGCTCGTCTTCGGCACGGAGGGCGACGGCCTCACTCCCGAGGCACTGGCCGAGGCCGACACCCATGTACGTATCCCGATGGACGCGGGAGTCGACTCGCTCAACGTCGCAGCGGCCTCCGCCGTCGCCTTCTACGCGACCCGGGCCGGATCGCTCTAGGGACCGTCCACCCGCGCCGGGTGGACACCGGACCCGTCGTACGTCTGTGACGGCGTGCCGCCCAGCCCGTGTGCCGGGCCCTGGCAGCCCTGAGCGGCCGCGATCCCCAGCGCCACCAGCAGCGTCACCACGACGAAGACGACGAGCCGCTGACGCAGCAGCCGGGGATTGGCCGGCCTCCGCTTCCCGCCCTTCCCGGCCGAGGTCGTCCGGACGCCGGCCCGGGAGGCCTGCCTGCCGTTCGTGCCCTTCGCCCCCTGCGGCTGCTGCCCGGAGCGCGGGCCGCCGCGCGTCGGCCGGGACTGCGACCCGCCGGTGCGCGGGGCCAGGCGCGAGGGTGCGGGGCGCCGTCCCTGGGCGCGCGGCGCCTGAGCGGGGCCTCCGGCCGCACGCCGGGTCGACTGCTCGGTGTAGGGACCCTCCAGCCGTCCGGTCGGCCGGTCCAGCTCCTGCTCGCTCCGCTGCGCGGGCGGCCGGCGTTCCTGCAGCCCCTGAGCCTCGCGCGCGGCGATCTCCTTGAGCCGCATGGAGAGCTGCAGCGTGCTCGGCCGCTCCTCCGGATCCTTCGCCAGACACGCCCGTACGAGTGGGGCGAGCGCGTCGTGCACATCGAACAGATGCGGTTCCTCGTGGACCACGCGGTAGAGCATCACCTCGGAACTGCCGTGCCCGAAAGGTGAATCGGCCATCGCCGCGTACGCCAGGGTGGCGCCCAGCGAGAACACGTCGGTCGCGGGCGTCACGGCCGCGCCGCGCACCTGCTCGGGCGCCAGGAAGCCGGGCGAGCCGACCGCCGTCCCGACATGGGTGAGCGTGCTGGCGCCGGTCGCCCACGCGATACCGAAGTCGATGATCCGGGGGCCCTTGGGGGAGAGGAGGATGTTCGACGGCTTCAGGTCACGGTGGACGACACCGGCCTCGTGCACCGCCACCAGCCCCTCCGACAGAGCCGCCCCGATCGAGGCCACCTCGGCGGCCGCCAGAGGGCCCTCCTCCATGACCTTGTCGTGCAGCGAGGGACCCGGCACGTACTGCGTCGCGAACCACGGGCGGTCCGCCTCCAGATCGGCGGCCACCAGCCGCGCCGTACAGCCGCCGCGGATCCTCCGGGCGGCGGACACCTCGCGCGCGAAACGCGAGCGGAACTCCTGGTCCTCCGCCAGATCCGGCCGGATCACCTTGAGCGCCACCCGCTGGCCCCGGCGGTCGGAACCCAGGTAGACGACGCCCATGCCGCCCGCGCCGAGCCGCCGGTGCAACCTGAACGAGCCGACGACACGCGGGTCCTCGCGCCGGAGCCGCATCATCGCCATCGTCTGCCCATCCCCGCTGCCGGTCCGCCTGACGAGGCACAGCTTACGTACCCGTGGCGCGGCGCGCTCAGAGGCCGCGCCCTCGCCGGCCCATCGATTGTCAGTGCCCGGTGGGAGAATTGAAACGTGGTCAGGGAGCCGGGGATCCAGGCTCTGTGGCCCGTGCGAGATCTCAAAGGACCGTCGCAGAAGGGGGATTGGATCAATGAAGGGCGATCGTGTGGAAATAGTCGTGGACGCGGGTGACACGACCAGGACGTACGAAGTGGTGGCCTCCAGGGCAGGCCGAAGGGTGGAGACAGCGGTCCGCCGAGGGGTGGTGGAAGTGAGTGAAGTCACCCGAAGTGGATCAGTTGTCCGTACTGCCCGCTTCATGGCCACCAGGGTGCTGGCCCTGGTCGAACAGCCGGTCCCCCGGGAGGACTCCTCCGAGCGCCCTCGCGCGGGCGACCTCGGTTTCGGGGGCACCCCTTAGGTGCCGGGTGCTGCAACCTGCGCCCTTTCTCCACCCAGGGGAGTACACCGGAGGCGGTCGGCTCATCCTCCGGGAGGCCCGGCATTCGGTACGCGGGCATGACGCCGGGTGGTTTCCGTCTCCGTAATCTTGAAGTCAAGCGGCGGGCGTGGAACTCGTCCCCCGAGGCCAGGCGCCCGCCGCTCCGGAACAGGTCAGGAGAGGAACCATGACGGACACGGCTACGCGGACCATGATCCGCACGCAAGGACGCAGGGCATACGCCTCGTTCGGCGTACGCCGGTCCGGCACGCGCCACCCACTGGTGGCGACGGCCATGGTTCTCCCTCTGGCGGCCCTGCTGGTCGTCGTCTTCGGCGGCTGGGACGCAGTGGTCACACAAGCGTCGTCCGTGGGCGTGATGCTGGGGCGCTGAGCGGCGCCCCGGGTCCGGAAGAGCGGTCCGGACCAGGCATCCGGCCAACAGCCCCGTGGGGACGGGGGTGCGGCGGACGGCAGCGTTTGTCCGGCCAGCTGGGGAGCTGGCCGGACATCGCGCTGTCCGGACCCGTTTCGGAACGGCCGCGTACGATCGCCGCCTGGGCCGGCCGAGGAGCCGGTCGATCACCTCCGCGGGAGCCGAACCCATGACCACCAGCCCTGTCGTACGCACGCTGGGCGACCTCGCGCACGGCAGCGCGCACGCCGGAGCGGCGGCGTGCACATGTGCCCCGCCCCAGGTGCTCGCGGACCGGCCGGACGGCACGGTGGTCCGCAGCGGCCAGGTCGTCGCCAAGGCCCACGCCCCCGACTCGGAGACCTCCGCCCTGGCGGCCCGGCTGTCCCTGGCCGCCTCTCCCCGGCTGGCAGGCATCCTGCTCCCGCCGCTGGCCGCCCCTGACGGGCCGGTGGGCACCGCCGAGGGCCGCACCGTGAGCCTCTGGCCGTACGGCGCACCCGTCGACCCCGCGGACCCTGACGCCGCGCCCTGGGAGCATGCCGCCGCCCTCCTGGCCCGGCTGCACCGCACTCCGCCGCCCCGTCCGCTCCCGCCGATGCGCGGCCCGGTCAAGGCGGCGCGGGCCGTGGCGCGCCTGTGCGCGGCCCGCCCCGGCGACCCTGCTGCCATCCCCGTGCTGGCCGCCTGGCACGGACTGCCCGGCTGGGCCCGGGCCGAGGCCCCGACGCCAGGGCACCGGGACGGCTTCCTCTGCCACGGCGATCTGCACCTGGGCCAGCTCGTGCGGCACCCCGCGCGGCACGGTCCCTGGCTGCTGATCGATGTCGACGACGCGGGCCTGGGCGATCCCGCCTGGGACCTGGCGCGGCCCGCCGCCTGGTACGCGGCCGGGCTGCTGCCGCCCGAGATCTGGCAACGCTTCCTCGGCGCCTACCGAGCGGCCGGCGGCCCCGCCGTGCGGGCCGAAGGGGACCCGTGGCCCGAGCTGGACGTCCCGGCGCGGGCGCTCACGGTGCAGACGGCGGCCCTGGCTCTGGTCAAGTCCATGGCGGAGGACCGCAGTCCGGATGAGGTGGAACAGCTGATGATCGACGCATGTGTCCGAATTGCCTCCCTCCCGCCCGAGTTGGTGTCCGAACGAGCGTCGTAGGGTGAAGCGATCGCCGCCGGGCATGGATGTCCGGCGACGTAGCCACGACCAGAGGAGGCCACCCGATGATCCAGTGCCCCAAGTGTCACGCCCAGATGCACACGTACAACCGCAACGGTGTCCAGATCGAGCAGTGCAGCGGCTGCCGCGGGATATTCCTCGACTACGGCGAGCTGGAGTCCCTGACCCGCCTGGAGTCGCAGTGGGCGCAACAGGCCCCGCACGCTCCACACGCCCCCCACGCTCCGCAGGCCTACCCCGCCGCGCAGGCCCCGGCCTGGGGAGCGCCGCACCAGGGCGGTCACTACGGCGGCCACCACCGCCAGAAGAGCTTCGGCCGGATGCTGTTCAGCTCCTGACGCCTCCATCTGGGCGGCAGGGCCGCAGGGCGGGTCCGGGCCGGTGTCCGGACCCGCATTGCATACGGTCGACGGAGTTCCACTCATGATCTAGTAATGGCCATGGCTGATGCCTAGAGTGCGGATTCATGAACTTCCTCGACAGGTCCCGAACTGTCGCGCCCCCGGGGTGGAGCCGCTGGCTCGTACCGCCCGCCGCGCTCGCCGTGCACCTCTCCATCGGACAGGCCTACGCCTGGAGCGTGTTCAAGCCCCCGCTCGAATCCGCCCTCGATCTCTCGGGCACCGCAAGTGCTCTCCCGTTCCAGCTGGGCATCGTCATGCTCGGCCTCTCCGCCGCGTTCGGAGGCACCCTCGTCGAACGCAACGGCCCACGCTGGGCGATGTTCGTCTCGCTCGTCTGCTTCTCCTCCGGCTTCCTCGTCGCCGCGCTCGGCGCCGCCACCGGCCAGTACTGGCTCGTCGTCCTCGGCTACGGCTTCATCGGCGGCATAGGCCTCGGCATCGGTTACATCTCGCCGGTGTCCACGCTCATCAAGTGGTTCCCCGACCGCCCCGGCATGGCGACCGGCATCGCCATCATGGGATTCGGCGGCGGCGCACTCATCGCCTCGCCCTGGTCCACCGGGATGCTGGAGAGCTTCGGCACGGACCGGTCCGGCATCGCCACGGCCTTCCTCGTCCACGGTGTCGTCTACGCCGCCTTCATGGCGCTCGGAGTCTTCCTCGTGCGGGTGCCCCCGGAGGGCTGGCTCCCCGACGGCTGGCAGCCGAAGCAGGAGACCCGCAGGCTCGTCACCAACGCCCAGGTCTCCGCCCGCAACGCCTTGCGTACACCGCAGTTCTGGTGCCTGTGGGTCGTCCTCTGCATGAACGTCACCGCGGGCATCGGCATCCTGGAGAAGGCCGTGCCCATGATCCAGGACTTCTTCGCGGACACCTCCACCCCGGTCTCGGTCTCCGCCGCGGCGGGCTTCGTCGCCCTGCTCTCGCTCGCCAACATGGGCGGCCGCCTCCTGTGGTCCTCCACCTCGGACCTGATCGGCCGCAAGAACATGTACCGGGTCTACCTCGGCGTCGGCGCGCTGATGTACGTGATCATCGCCCAGCTGGGCAACGACTCCAAGCCCCTCTTCATCTGCTGCGCGCTCGTGATCCTGTCCTTCTACGGCGGAGGGTTCGCGACCGCTCCCGTCTATCTGCGGGACCTCTTCGGCACGTACCAGGTGGGAGCCATCCACGGCCGTCTCCTGACCGCCTGGTCCACGGCCGGCGTGCTCGGCCCGCTGATCGTCAACCGGGTCGCGGACGCGGGGGAGCGCGCGGGGCACAGCGGCCCCAGCCTCTACTCGACCTCCCTGACGATCATGATCGGGCTGCTGATCGTGGGCTTCGTCGCCAACGAATGCATCCGCCCCGTCCACGCACGCTTCCACGAGGCACCGGAAGGGAGCCCCCGTGTCCACCAGCAGTCGTAAGCCGCTCATGGTGTTCGTCTGGCTCTGGGTCGCCGTACCGTTCGCCTACGGCCTGTACGAGCTCGTCCGTAAGGCCACCCAGCTCTTCACCGGGTGACCCGCACCGCCCACGACAAAACCCCCGGTCGTCGAGACGACCGGGGGTTTCGGCTGGTGCGCGATACTGGGATTGAACCAGTGACCTCTTCCGTGTCAGGGAAGCGCTCTCCCGCTGAGCTAATCGCGCAGGGCGAACCTGCGTGTACTGCGTGCGCGATACTGGGATTGAACCAGTGACCTCTTCCGTGTCAGGGAAGCGCTCTCCCGCTGAGCTAATCGCGCGGGGATCCTTGCGGACCGGTGGACGATACTGGGATTGAACCAGTGACCCCTTCCGTGTCAGGGAAGTGCTCTCCCGCTGAGCTAATCGTCCTTGGAGGTGGAGACGGGATTTGAACCCGTGTAGACGGCTTTGCAGGCCGTTGCCTCGCCTCTCGGCCACTCCACCAGGGGCGGGGGTTCGGGAAGATCCCCCGCCTTTTGCGAGCGGACGACCAGGTTCGAACTGGCGACCTCAACCTTGGCAAGGTTGCGCTCTACCAACTGAGCTACGTCCGCTTGTCTTTCCCGGACCGCTTGCGCGTCCCGGCGACGTGTTGAACTCTAGCGGATTCCCGGGCCAGTACAAAAACGCGTTTGCGCAGCGTGCTGCGCCACCGTCGACCGTCCCAGGTCACCGCGTGCCGTCCTGAGGGCTGTCCCGCGATTCCCGGCGGGCGCACGACGACCGTCACGGCACCTCGCCGTGTTGCCGGAACGCCCGAATACATCCAGTATGCGGACGTCCCTCCGCCTTGCGAGGCGCGGCCTCTGACGCCGTGCGCTGATCCATCAGGGATTACGGGGCGGCCCTTATAGACTCGGTCACGTGCGCGACCTCACCCCTCTTGCCCGATTCGGTGGCCTTGTCGCCTCCGGTCTGCGGGATGTCACCAGCGATCCCGCGGCTCTCGAATCATCCGGCTTCTGGGCGGTATGTGCCGACTTCGAGGGCCGTACTGTCTGTGCCCGTTTCGCCACCGTGCGGTCCGAAGAGGTTCCCCTCCCCGTGCCCGGAGCCTGGCGAGGGCCCGCCCCGGACGACTGGACGTCCTCACTCGACCAGGGCGCCTACATGGCCGGCGTACGACGGATCCGTGAACACATCGCGGCGGGTGAGGTCTACCAGGCCAATCTCTGCCGGGTCCTGTCCGCGCCGCTGCCCGGCCCCCGGGCCGACGTGGCCGACGTGGACGCCCTCACCGCCCTGCTCGCCCGTGGCAACCCGGCCCCGTACGCGGGCACGATCCGGCTCCCGGCTCACGGTGTGGAGATCGCCACCGCCTCCCCCGAGCTCTTCCTGGCACGCGACGGCCGGACCGTCGAGTCCGGCCCGATCAAGGGCACCGGGCGCACCGAGGACGATCTGCTGGAGAAGGACCACGCCGAGAACGTGATGATCGTGGACCTGGTCCGCAACGATCTGGGACGCGTCTGCGTGCCCGGCAGTGTGAGCGTTCCCGACCTCTGCGCCGTGGAGAAGCACCCGGGGCTCGTCCACCTCGTCTCCACCGTGCGCGGACGGCTCGCCGACGGCGCCGGATGGCCCGAGCTGCTCACCGCGGCGTTCCCGCCCGGCTCCGTCACCGGCGCGCCCAAGTCCAGCGCGCTGCGGATCATCGACGCCCTGGAGACGGCCCCCCGCGGCCCGTACTGCGGAGCGGTCGGCTGGGTGGACGCCGACCGGGGCACCGCGGAACTGGCTGTCGGTATACGCACCTTCTGGATCGACCGCACCGGGCCCGCCCCCCTCCTCCGCTTCGGCACCGGAGCCGGCATCACCTGGGGATCGGATCCGGCACGCGAATGGGCGGAGACCGAGCTCAAGGCCTTCCGGCTGCTCGCTGTAGCGTCGGGCGCCTACGAGTGAACAGGAAGGACCGCGTCATGAGGATTTGGGTCAACGGCGGACTGCGGGACGCCGATGACGCCCGGCTGTCCGTGCTCGACCACGGGCTGACCGTGGGGGACGGCGTCTTCGAGACGGTCCGGGTGGGCCGGGGCCGTCCCTTCGCCCTGACCCGGCACCTCGACCGGCTGACGCGCTCGGCCAGGGGCCTGGGCCTGGCCGACCCCGATCACGACGAGGTCCGCCGCGCGGTGGCGGCTGTCATCGAGGCCGATCCCATGGAGCTCGGCCGGCTCCGGATCACCTGCACCGGCGGCATCTCGCCACTCGGATCCGACCGTGGCGACGCCCCGCCCAGCCTGGTCGTCGCCCTGGACGAGGCGGTACGCCGCCCCGACAGCACGGCCGTCGTCACCGTTCCCTGGACGCGCAACGAACGCAGCGCGGTGACCGGGCTCAAGACCACCTCGTACGCCGAGAACGTCGTCGCTCTCGCGCGCGCCCATGAGCGGGGTGCCTCGGAGGCGCTCTTCCCCAATACGGTCGGACAGCTCTGCGAGGGCACCGGATCCAACGTCTTCGTCGTCCTCGACGGGCAGATCCATACGCCCCCCGTCACCTCGGGATGCCTCGCGGGGATCACCCGTGCCCTGGCCGTGGAGTGGACGGGCGCGCAGGAGACCGACCTCCCGCTGGACGTGCTCGAGCGGGCCGACGAGATCTTCCTGACCTCCACGCTCCGCGACATCCAGGCCGTCCACCGGGTCGACGGGCGGGAACTGCCCGGCGCACCCGGTCCCGTGACGGCGAAGGCCATGCGGGTCTTCGCCGAGCGTGCGGCGGACGATCTCGATCCGTGAGCCCGCTCCTCGGCGAACCCCGTCCGGCGAGCCGGAATCCGTAAAGAGGGTGACGCCCGGCCGTCCAGCGGATAGAACACCCTGATGACCACGACCATCCGGCCGGCCGGGCCGGTCCAGCAAGGCGCCGACGGCGCGCAGGCACGCACGTACGACGTGTGCGACAACGGGCGGCCCGTAGGCGCCGTCGGAATCTCCACCGATCCGGCGTTCGGCCCCTCGGCGGGCGTGCTCAGGGCGCTCGGCATCGACGAGGCGCACCGCAGGCGCGGCCGGGGGACCATCGCCGCGCTCGCCGCCGAGGAAGTGCTGCGCGGCTGGGGTTGTACCCAGGTCAGTCTGGTGGCCCCCGCTGAGAACGCCGCCGCCCAGGCCCTGGCGGCCGTGCTCGGTTACACCGAGCGCAGCCGGAACATGCTGAAGCCCCTCCGGCGGACCGCCCCCGCGCTGCCGGCCGGGGTCACCGGGCGGCCCATGACGGAGCAGGAATACGCCGAGTGGGCGGCCACCAGCGTCGGGACGTACGCGCGGGAGTGGATGGAACGCGGAGTGCCGGAGGAACAGGCCCGGCGCAAGTCCGAGCGGGACCACTCCACGAACCTGCCGGACGGCCTGGCCACCCCCGGCATGTACTTCCACGTCCTCGTCCACGACGGAGCCGTCGTCGGCTATGTCTGGGTGGCCCGACGTGAGACGCCGGACGGCGACGACCTCGGTTACGTGTTCGACGTCGAGGTCCGCGAGGAGCACCGGGGGCAGGGCTACGGCAGGGCGCTGATGCACCTCGCGGAGGACATCACGCTCGATGCCGGCCTCGGCCTGCTGGGGCTGCACGTCTTCGCTTCCAACACGCCCGCACTGCGGCTGTACGAATCGCTCGGGTACGAGGTGACGCAGTACAACCTGGCCAAGGCGCTGTAGCCGCCCGGACCGCCCGGCGGCCGGCGAAGCCCGGCGGTCAGCCCTGGCCGGCGAGCAGACGGTCGGCGATCTCCTCGATGCGCGCGAGCAGTCCTTCCTGGCTCTTCCCGCCGTCCAGCCGCTCGTCGCCGATCACATACGTCGGAGTCCCGGTGACGCCGATCGCCTTGCCCTCCGCCTGGTCCGCGTCCACGATCAGCAGATGCCGGCCGTCGATCAGCGCGGTGTCGAACTCCTCGGCGTCCAGACCCAGTTCGCCCGCCACCTCGAGCAGCAGGGGCTCACCCGCGCGGGCGAGGTCGGCGGTGCGGGCCAGTACGGCCTCGATGTACGGCCATCCCTTGCCCTGGACGACGGCCTCCTCGGCGGCCTGCGCCGCCGCGTACGCGTGCTTGTGCTTCTCCAGCGGGAAGTGGCGCAGCCGGACCTCCAGCCGGTCGCCGTAGCGGGCGCGCAGGGTGTGGACGTCGGAGAGGGCCCGATGGCAGTCGGGGCACTCGAGCTCGCACCAGAGGTCGAGGACGACCGGCGCGGCGGAGGGGGATTCGCTCATGGAGTCAGTCTTTCAGGCCGGACCTGCGCTTCCCAATCGGGACCTGGGGAGGACCGCGGCCCTGAAATGACCCTGATGTGGACCCGCACCGTGGCCCCTCCGGCGGTGCCCGGTGCAGGATGGAAGGGACGCACCCCGATCGCTGGAGGACCCGATGCTTGCCGAGACCATCTGTTCCGCGGTGTCGGCGGCCGGTTTGGGTGTCGCCGCGATCACCGCGTACCGCAAGCGGTTCCTCACGGCGACCCGGATCGCCGCCTACTCGCTGGTGCCCGTCGGCCTGGTGATGACGGGTGTCGTCGCGTGGGTGTCGGGCATCGTCTTCAAGCCGAGTGTCTGGATCGGCTTCGGGCTGCTGGCCGTGGCCTGGCTTCTCTTCATGACCACGCGCGCCGTGGAGCGCCGCAGCGGCTCGACCCGTAAGGAGCGCAAGGCCGCGCGTGCCGCGGAGCGGGGCGCCGCCGTCGCGCCGGCCGCGTCGTCACCCTCGCTGACCTCCGGGGCCGGGCCGGCCGCCCCGCAGGCGCAGGAACGGCCGGGGAGGAAGCCTCAGCAGGCGGCCGCGCCCGGTGACGACTTCAGTGACATCGAGGCCATCCTGAAGAAGCACGGCATCTGACCGGTCACGTGTGACCGGTCGCCTCGCGGAGCCTTCGCGTCGTGATGGCTACGATGTGAATCGATTCACGCCCTGACGCGGGCATCGGAGTGCCCGCGCTCGCCCCACGCCTGGGTATATTCGGGTTGCGTCGCCCCGATCTTGACGGTATCCCGTGGATGCGGTTAGCGTCCCGAGCGGATTGAAACAATTCAATCCTGTGGGCGCGGTTCGGGCGACGGCGCGACGGACCACGCCGTACGTCCGTCCATGGACCGAGGGACCCGGCGCCGACGCGCGGCGGCCGAACGCATCAGTGGGGCAGGGCAAGTGGGGCGTGTGGCAGGGATCAAGGACGTGGCCCGGCAGGCCGGAGTCTCGGTGGGCACGGTCTCCAACGTGATCAACCGTCCCGAGGCGGTGCTTCCCGACACCCGGGCCCGTGTACTGGCGGCGATCGAGGAACTCGGTTACGTACGCAGCGAGTCGGCCAGGCAGCTCAGGGCGGGGCGCAGCCGCATCATGGCCCTGCTCGTGCTGGACATGGGCAACCCGTTCTTCGTCGACATCGCCCGCGGCGCCGAGCGCGCGGCCCGGGAAGCCGGTCTCGGCGTGATGGTCTGCAACAGCGGCCAGAGCCAGGAGGAGGAGGCCGAATACCTCGGGCTCTTCGCCGAGCAGCGGGTCTGCGGAGTGCTGGTCACCCCGGCCGACGCCACCGGCGGCAACCTCGAGGCCTTCGCCCGCCACCGGATCCCCTATGTCCTGGTCGACCGGGTGGCGGCGTCCACCGACAGCTGCGCGGTCTCCGTGGACGACGTACGCGGTGGCATGCTCGCCGTCGGGCATCTCGTCTCGGCGGGCCACCGCTCCGTCGCCTATGTGAGCGGCCCCGGAGATCTTCACCAGATCAGGGACCGCCGCGAAGGCGCGCTCGCGGCGCTCACCGAGGCGGGGCTCGGTCCCGAGGCGCTCGTCGAGATCCCCTCCGACCGGCTGGATGTGGCGGCGGGCCGCGACGCAGGGGCCCGACTGCTCGGCCTCGTGCCCAGGCCGACCGCCGTGTTCTGCGCCAACGACCTGCTGGCGCTGGGTGTCCTGCAGTCGCTCTACGCCGCCGGTGTGCGGGTGCCGCAGGACGTCGCCATCGTCGGTTACGACGACATCGAGTTCGCCGCGGCCGCCGCCGTGCCCCTCACCTCGGTGCGGCAGCCCGCCGTGGTGATGGGCAGGATGGCGGCGGAGCTGCTCCTGGAGGAGGCGGACGACGAGAACGGCGGTCACCGGCACCGCAGTGTGGTGCTCCAGCCGGAACTCGTCGTACGCGCTTCCAGCGCCGCCCCGCGCTGACCACGGGGCGGGGCGGCGCCGAGGCGATTTGCCTCCCGGGCGCCACGGTGGGACGCACGCCGGGGCGAACGTGCGAAGGATCTTCGGACGCCGGAGCGAATTCCTTCATCCCGGAGTGGGTGAACTGTCCCTGCGAGGGGTCCCGTTGATCGCCAACGGGGTCCACTCTGCGTCATGATCACTACGAGATGGTGGACACCTCCCGGGGCGACGCCCCCGCATCCCCTGCCGAAGAGCCGCGTGGCTGTCTCTTCGCGCTTTCCCAGCCCCCACTGATGATTTTCCTGACGGTCGTCGGCTGCCTGCTGCTGATGGCCGCCCTGCACGATCTCTTTCTCCTGTGAGCGGCCGCCGGGCTCGGATGCCCGCCGCTCCGCGGGGCCGCTCTCCCGTGAGGGACGGCCGTCCGGCGAGCGTGCGGACGGTCAGCGTGCCGCTTCCCGGCGCCGGGCCCGGTACGCGGCGACATGGAGCCGGTTGCCGCAGGTGCGGCTCGAGCAGTAGCGGCGGGAGCGGTTGCGCGACAGGTCGACGAAGGCGTCCCGGCAGTCCGGGGCCTCGCAGCGCCGAAGCCGTTCCTGCTCGCCCGCCACCACGATGAAGGCCAGTGCCATGCCGCAGTCGGCCGCGAGGTGGTCCGCGATGGAGGCGCCCGGCGCGAAGTAGTGGACGTGCCACTCGTAGCCGTCGTGGTCGGTGAGCTGTGGTGTGGTGCCGGCCGCGGCCACCAGGCCGTTGACGAGGTCCGCGGCGGTGCGGGCGTCGGGCGCCGCGAATATCTCCGCGAACCGGCCCCGGACGTCCCGCACGGCGCCCAGGTCCTTGTCGTCGAGCGTTCCGACGCCGCTGATGTCGTGGCGCTCCGCGAAGGAGTAGAGCGCGGCGAGGTCCGCGAGCCCGTCGCCCGCGTCACCGTCCGGTGCGGTGTTCACCAGATCGACCACCGTTTCTAGGGCGATCCGGGTGTCGTGTGGGATCAGCACGCTTCGCTCCCTGGCCTCCGGCGGACGGGTGTCCGCCGATGGCGGCTGACTCTACTGGCTCGGCGAAGGCGCTCACGGTCCGGTGCGGCCCCAGCGGGGCGGGAAGGCCCCTTTCCCGGTCGGTGCGCACCGCCGGAGCCTGAAGGGCCCGCCAGCGGCTTCAGGGGCGGTTCAGGGGGCAGGGGTGAGGCGCATGGTGCGGATGACGCGTGTGACGTCCCCGCCCCGCGCGCACAGCGGCGCCGCCGCCGCGGTGGGTTCCGCGGCGACGGCGCCGGTGTCTGCCCTATGAGGTTGTCCGCGCGACGCCGTCTCCCCGAGTCGGACGGCGTCCCGCAGCTCTCGGCCTGGCTCAGCTCTCGGCCAGGATGTGCGAGAGCTCCGTGTCGAGGTCGAAGTGACGATGCTCGGTGCCTGGCGGGACCGCGGCGTCGGTCCTTTTCAGGAACGACTCCAGTGCCCTCGCCGGGGCTTCCAGCAGGGCTTCGCCCTCCGGGGAGCTCAGTGCGATGCAGACGACGCCTTGGCCGTGACTTCGAGATGGCCAGACGCGGACGTCTCCGGTGCCGGTGGGCCGGTGCAGCCCCTCGGCAAGGAGGTCACGGGCGAAAACCCATTCGACCGTCTCCTCCGCTCCGGTGTGGAAGGTGGCGTGCACGGCATAGGGATCGGCCGTGTCATACCGCAGGCCCGCGGGTACAGGCAGTGAGGACTCGCTCGACACAACGAGGCGCAGGTGCAGCTCGCAGCTGACCGTGGTGTTCATAAGCGCCAGGGCCTTTCGCTCAGTGTGCGCTCGGGGATTCGCACGTCGGCGAAGTCGACATGCCACCTACGGTGGCGTTGTAAACCCCTCTGACCTATTTGTGATGCTTCAGGCCTCTCGTCCGGGGGTGTGTAACTTTGGGTCATGCGTCCATTCCGGTGACGATCGAGGTTCCGGTAGGTTGGGTGCCATGAACGCGGAGAGTGACGAGCGGAAAGGGGCCGCCGCGACGGCGGCCGCCGATTCCGCCGCGGGGGACGGGCGGACGACGGAGCGCGAGCTGGGCTCGCGGGCACCCGGGTTCATCCGGAAGTCGAGGCTGCTTCACCTGAGCTGGCAGGTCGGGATCTTCGTCGTCGGCCTGGCGGTGGTCGGGGCGGGCGTCGCGATGCTGGTGCTGCCCGGCCCGGGCTGGCTGGTGATCTTCGGAGGCATGGCGATCTGGGCGACCGAGTTCGTCTGGGCGCAGATCGTCCTGCGCTGGACCCGGCGCAAGGTCACCGAGGCCGCCCAGCGTGCCCTCGACCCCAAGGTCCGGCGCCGCAACATCATCCTCACCACGGCCGGGCTCGTGATCGTCGCGGTGCTGGTCGGGATCTACGTCTGGAAGTTCGGCATAGTGATGCCGTGGAAGATCGAGCAGTGACCCGGTGATGGTCCGGCGGCACCGCTGACATGGGGTAATGTTTGCGGTGCGCCGGGGCGATTAGCTCAGTGGGAGAGCGCTTCGTTCACACCGAAGAGGTCACTGGTTCGAACCCAGTATCGCCCACCCCGGACCGATGGCCCGGAAGCTTCTGATGAAGCTTCCGGGCCATCGGCGTTTTTCGCGTGCGCCCTGCGCCGCCGGTCGGTTCCGCTCGTTCGGCCCGTCGTCAGGCTGCCGGAATTTCGTCCTAACCGTTGACGCGCCCCCTGCTGCTCCTTACTTTGACCCAGCAAGCGCTTTCTAAAACGATTCAATGCGAACGGTGGGGGCGAGCTATGTCTCGTAACAACGGCATGGACAGGCGGCAGCTGCTGAAGCTGGCCGGCCTCTCGGCGGCCGGTCTCGGGCTGACCGCGGCCGGCTGCGGCTCGGGCTCCGGCGGCTCCGGCGGCCCGGTCACCATCCGGCACTCGTGGTGGGGCGCGGACGACCGCGCGAAGAAGGTCCAGCAGTGCGTCGCCCTCTTCGAGAAGAAGCACCCGAAGATCAAGGTGAAGACGGACTTCCAGCAGTACCCGGACTTCTGGAAGAAGTTCAACACGCAGGCGGCAGGCGGCAACCCGCCGGACGTCATCCAGAACGCCGTGACCTTCCTGCGTAAGTACGAGTCGAAGAACGTCCTCCTCGACCTCAAGCCCCAGGTGGAGAAGGGCAATCTCGACCTCACCGGCTTCCGCGCCGGGCTGGAGAAGTTCGCGGAGATCGACGGCAAGCTGCTCGGTGTCCCGGTGGGCAGCAACTCGATGGCCCTGGTCATCGACGAGGAGGCGTACGAGAAGGCGGGTGTCACGCCCGAGATCGGCTGGACCTGGGACGACTGGTACGCGGGCCTGCAGAAGATCAAGAGCAGCCAGGGGCTCGCCGGTGACTCCGGTCCGCACGGCGTGATGTACCTCTACGACCTGATACTCCGCCAGAACGGCAAGGCGTTCTTCACCGACGACGGCATGGGCTTCGGCGAGGCCGAGCTCCTGCCCTACTGGACCGAGGCCCTCGCGCGGGTGAAGTCGGGCATATACGCCGATCCCAACAAGGTCGAGCAGATCAAGCCCGCCCTCGCGCTCGGGAAGGGGCTGTCCGCGGGTGAGTTCAACTGGGACAACTTCTCCGTCCGCTACGGCGCGGAAGGCAAGGGGAAGTACGGCCTCGCCCCCATCCCCAGCACCGACGGCAAGAAGACCAGCCAGTATCTGGGCTCTCTCATGCTGAGCGGCACCGCACGCACCAAGCACCCCGCCGAGGTCGCGACCTTCATCGGCTTCATGACCCAGGACCCCGAGGTCGCCCGGATCATGGGATACGACCGCGGAGTGCCCGCCACCACCGCCCAGTTCGAGGCCTACGAGCCCACCGACGCGCCGAACAAGGCGATCGCCGCGTACGAGACGAAGATCGCTGACGCGGGTCTCCTGGAGCCCATCACCCCGCACCCGTCCGGTGCGGACGTGGTCGAGGCGGCCTTCCTGCGCATCGGTGCCGATCTCTCCCTGGGCAAGGCCTCGCCGAAGGACGCCGTGCAGCAGTTCTTCTCCGAGGCGAAGACCGCCCTCGCCTCGAACTGAGAGGACCGTGGTGACTCACATCCACCCCTCCCCGGGCGCACTCGCCGCCGGGGACGACCGCTCCGTCACCAAGCGGAACGGTCCCGGAGGAAACGCGCCGCCCGCCGCCCCGAAGCGGCGGGACCGCGGCGAGAACCTGGCCGGCTATCTGTTCATGTCGCCCTGGATCGCGGGCTTCCTGTTCCTGATCGCCGGGCCGATGGTGTTCTCGCTGTACCTGTCGTTCACCGAGTACAACCTGTTCGAGGCCCCCCGCTGGATCGGCCTGCAGAACTTCACCGACATGTTCGCCGACCCCCGCTGGCGCCAGTCGGTCAAGGTCAACTCCTGGTACGTGCTGATCGGCACCCCGATCAAGCTGGCCGCCGCACTCGCCGTCGCCATGCTGCTCGCGCAGAAGCGGTGGGGCCAGTCGTTCTACCGGGCGGCCTTCTACGCCCCGTCCCTGATCGGGGCGAGCGTCTCGGCGGCCATCGTCTGGCGCGCGCTGTTCTCGGACGACGCGATCGTCGACCGTACGCAGAAGGTCTTCGGCGTCGAGGTCGGCGGCTGGATCGGCGACCCCTCGATGATCATCTACGCGCTGATCGCCCTCACCGTCTGGCAGTTCGGCGCGCCGATGGTCATCTTCCTGGCCGGCCTCAAGCAGGTTCCGCGTGAGCTGTACGAAGCGGCCGAGGTGGACGGCGCCGGTCCCTGGCGCAGGTTCTTCCACATCACCCTGCCGATGATCTCGCCGGTGCTGTTCTTCAACGTCCTGCTGGAGACCATCCACTCGTTCCAGATCTTCGGATCCGCCTACATCGTCAGCAACGGCAGTTGCGGACCGGCCGACGCGACGCTCGTCTACACCTGTTACCTGTACGAACAAGGCTTCGTGAACAGCCGCATGGGCTTCGCCTCGGCCATGGGATGGCTGCTGCTGCTCGCGGTCGGCCTGGTCACCGCCGTGCTGTTCTGGTCCCAGAAGCGCTGGGTGCACTACGAGGAGGGCGGCCGATGAGTCTCCTGTCAGCAGCCGTACGGCGCCGGGGACCCGGCGCACTCGCCTGGCACCTCGGTGCGCTCGTCATTCTCGCCGTGGTCCTCTACCCGGTGGTGTGGACGATCGGGGCCTCGTTCAAGCCCAGCGCCGAGATCATCGGTGCCCTGGACCTGTTCCCGACCGACCCGATCGGCGACAACTACACCCGGCTCACCGAGGGCATCGCCGACATCCCGATCTCGACGTTCTTCCTGAACTCGACGTACATTGCCGTCGGTTCCGTGATCGGTGTGGTGCTGTCCTGCTCGCTGACCGCCTACGCCTTCGCGAAGGTGCGCTTCGCCGGCCGCAACATCATGTTCGCCATCATGATCGGCACCCTCCTGCTGCCGTACCACGTGCTGATCATTCCGCAGTACGTGATGTTCCAGAAGCTGGAGCTGATCAACACCTTCACCCCGCTGCTGATCGGCAAGTACCTGGCCACCGACGCCTTCTTCGTCTTCCTGATGGTGCAGTTCATGCGCGGCCTGCCCAAGGAACTCGACGAGGCGGCGCGGCTGGACGGCTGCGGGCACCTGAGGATTTACTGGTCCGTCATCATGCCGCTCTGCCGGCCGGCGCTCGTCACCAGCGCGATCTTCACGTTCATCAACGCCTGGAACGACTTCATGGGGCCCCTGCTGTATCTCAACGAGCCGGACAAGTACACGGTCTCCATGGGGCTGAAGATGTTCATCGACCAGGACGCGGTGGCGGACTACGGCGGCATGATCGCCATGTCCCTGGTCGCCCTGCTCCCGGTGCTGGCCTTCTTCGTGGCCTTCCAGCGCTATCTGATCGACGGCATGGCCACCTCGGGCCTGAAGGGCTGACCGCCGTGGCGACGAAGACCCGCACCCCGGCCGGACGTTCTCGCGTCATGGACCGCTTCGCCCTGTTCTCCGAATGTCTGCTCGTGGGCGTGTGGATCGCCGTCGCCGCCCTGCCCCTGTTCACGTTCCCCGCGGCCTTCGCCGCGGGGACCCGGCACCTGCGCCGCTACCTCGACGGCGAACACGGCGGTCTGCGCGAGTTCGCCGTCGACACCCGGGCCGCCGCCCGCGGCGGATGGATCGTCGGCGTTGCGGTGTGGGCCGCCGCAGCCCTGCTCCGGCTCGACCTCGCGGCCGTACGCGCCGGGCTGCCCGGCGGGCCCTTCGTGGGCGCCGTCGGCATCCTCGCCATGATCGGTCTCCTGGTCGCCGTCCTGCGCGCCGCCTCGTGCTGGGAGCCCGGCGCCCTCTGGCGCACCCTCCTGGCCGAGGCCGGCCGGACCACGGTCCGCGACCCGGCCGGTTCCCTGCTGCTCGTCTGCGGCATGGCCGTCGTCGTGCTGTCCGGCGCACTGGTCCTGCCCCTGGCCGTCCCCGTCATCGGGGCCGTGGCCGCGGCGGCCACCGCGGTACGGGCGCGCACGCCCTCCCCCTGACCGTTCCTGTTCGTTCCCCCGTCCCGAATCCGCACGGAGAGAGGCACACCCATGTCCAGGATGCCCCGCAGAACGCTCCTGAAGGCGGCCGCAGCGGCCGGCGCGGCCGCACAGTTCAGCTGGTCCCTCGGCGCCACCCCCGCGTCGGCGGTCCAGAGCGCGGAGCACACCGGCGAACCCGTCACCCTGACCTGGCTGGAGTCCGGCGGACTCGGCGCGGCCCCCGGCTCCACGCTCGGCGTGCCCTGGCCCAAGGGTCTGTACCCGAAGGACCAGAACTTCGCGCTGGCCACGGAGGACGGCAAGGACGTCCCGGTGCAGTCGTGGACGACCGCCACCTGGCCCGACGGCTCCGCGAAGTGGACCGCGCACGCGGTGGGCCCCGAAGCCGCCGGCGCCAGGAAGTTCGTCCTCGGCCCGGGCGCGCCCGCCGGGCCCGCCCACAAGGTCACCGTCAGGAACACCGGCTCCACCGTCACCGTCTCCACCGGTGTCGTCACCGCGAAGATCGGGAAGTCCGGCTCCTCACTCATCACCTCCCTCACCCGCGGATCCACCGAGATCGCCAAGGACGGCCGGCTCGTCCTGATCCGCCAGGGCGAGATCGAGGACGGTGACCAAGGACGCGAGTCGTACGAACGGTTCGAGAGCGCCGTCACCACCACCGAGGTCGAACAGAGCGGCCCGGTCCGCGCCGTCGTCCGGATCGAGGGCAAGCACCGCAGGGGGAAGCGGTCCTGGCTGCCGTTCTCCGTCCGGCTCTACTTCTACGCCGGCGCCGAGTCGTTCCGCATGGTGCACACCATCACCTTCGACGGCACCCAGGAACCCGGTGAGGCGAGCGGTGACTTCATCCGCGGCCTCGGCGTCCGCTTCACCGTACCCATGCGGGACGAGGCCTACGACCGGCACATCCGGATCGGCGGCGAGGGCACCGGCATGCTCCGTGAGGCCGTCAAGGGCATCACGGGACTGCGCCGCGACCCCGGAGCCGCCGTCCAGGCAGCCCAGTTCGAAGGCACGAAGCTGCCCGATCCCGCCACCTGGGACCAGCGCGTCACCAGCCGCCTCCACCTCATCCCCACCTGGGGCGACTACACCCTGAGCCAGCTGTCCGCCGACGGGTTCTCCCTGCGCAAGCGCACCAAGAAGGGCCACGGCTGGATCGCGGCGGGCGGCGGCCGACGGGCCTCCGGCTTCGGGTACGTCGGAGGTGCGAGCGGCGGACTCGCCTTCGGGCTGCGCGACTTCTGGGAGAAGTTCCCCGCCCAGCTCGACATCCGCGACGCCCACACCGACGCCGCCGAGGTCACCGTGTGGCTCTGGTCGCCCGAGGCCGAACCGATGGACCTGCGCTTCTACCACGACGGCCTCGGCCAGGACACGTACGCCGAACAGCTCGAGGGCCTCAACATCACCTACGAGGACTACGAACCCGGCTTCGGCACCCCCTACGGCATCGCCCGCACCAGCGAACTCCTCTTCTGGGCCCATGACTCCACCCCCGGCGCCACCGCGCTCGCCCAGCAGACCGAGGCCGTCCGCACCCTTCCCCAGCTCGTCGCGCCGCCCGCCCAGCTGATCGCCGCGAAGGTCTTCGGCGGACTGTTCTCCCCGGTCGACCGCTCGACCCCGGCCAAGGCGAAGATCGAGGACCACCTCGACTTCCTCTTCACGTACTACAAGGACCAGGTCGACATGCGGCGCTGGTACGGCTTCTGGGACTACGGCGACGTCATGCACTCCTACGACCCGGCCCGCCACCAGTGGCGCTACGACGTCGGCGGGTACGCCTGGGACAACTCCGAGCTCTCACCCGACCTCTGGCTCTGGTACGCCTACCTGCGCTCCGGCCGCGCCGACATCTTCCGCTTCGCCGAGGCCATGACCCGGCACACCGGCGAGGTCGACGTCTACCACCTCGGCCAGTGGGCCGGCCTCGGCACCCGCCACGGCATCCAGCACTACGCGGACAGCGCCAAGCAGCAGCGCATCGCCAACACCACCTACCGGCGCTTCTACTACTTCCTCACCGCCGACGAACGCGTCGGCGACCTGATGCGCGCCAACGTCGACTCCGACGAGACCTTCCTCGCCCTCGACCCGCTCCGCAAGATCCGCACCGAGCCCTACACCCCGGACCGGCACGCCCTGTCCGTCGGCTTCGGAACCGACTGGAGCGGGCTGGTCTCCGCCTGGCTCACCGAATGGGAGAGGGGTGGCCCGCAGGCCGCGAAGGCCAAGGCCCGCATCCTCGGAACCATGGAGACGATCGCCGCCCAGCCCAACGGCTTCGTCCAGGGCAGCGGCCTCTACGACCTCGACACCGGGAAGTTCGCGGTCGCCACCGAGCCCGTCGTCAGCGTCTCGCACCTCTCGGCGGTCTTCGGCCTGAACGAGCTGTGCGCCGAGCTCATCGACCTCGTCGGCGTCGACGTACCGGAGTTCAAGGAGGCGTACCTCGACTACTGCCGGTACTTCAACGCCACCAAGACCGAACAGGCGGCCCGCTACGGCTCCAACTTCGGCAGCCTCATCCTCTTCCAGGGCCACTCGCGCCTCGACGCCTACGCCGCGGTCCAGACGGGCGACGAGAAGCTCGCCGCCCGCGCCTGGGAGAAGTTCTACAACAGCGACGGATACAAGGAATCGGCCCCCTGGAAGACCGAGGAGGTGACCGGACCCGTCACGACCGTCCCGGGCACCGAGGCCAACTGGGTCTACACCAACGACACCGCGCTCTACGGGCTCGCCGCCATCGAGAACCTCGCCCTCATCGGGGACAGGATGCCGTAACGCGTCCGGCACCGGGCACGATGCCCTAACGCATCCGGCCGAAGCTCTCCCGCACCCGGCGCGCGTCGCGCAGCCGTTGCTCGTAGGTCGCACCGACCGCGAGCAGAAGCAGCCCGGCGAGCGCCGGGGGAGCCCAGCGGGGGAGTGCGTCGAAGACCTGGACCACATGCGGGGCGAGCTCGTGCAGGCCGTCCAGCGCCAGGACCGAACCGCCCAGCACCAGGGGCGCCTGCAGCCGCAGGCGGGCACCCACCAGGGTCACCACCAGTGCGGCGGCCCCCAGCAGCAGGGGCCGCAGCCAGTGCGGATCACCCCACGCCACCGCGAGGCTCGGCACCATCGTCATGGACAGGGCAGGACCGTACGCCACCCACGAGGACGCGGCCGGATCCCTGCGGCGGCGCAGCCACCCCACCACGAACGCGGCCAGCGACACCGGCAGCGTGTACGCCTCGGGGTCCGTCACCCCCGAAGCCGCCAGCCGCACCCACGCCGCCGCCACGAACAGCGCCGCCGCCGGATACCCCGCCACCCGCCGGCGCTCGGGCCGTAGCGCCGTGGCGGCGGCGAGCACACCGCACAGCCCCAGCACCAGCGCCAGGACCGGCGCGTCCGTCACCGCCGTACCCACGGCGACCACCGCCGCGAACGCCCCCGCGAGCTCCACCGAAACCGCCACCACCGGCACCCGCACCCGCGACCCGAGCAGCACCGTCACCGCCGTCACCACGAGCACCAGCGGAGCCGTGTGCGGGGCGCTCCACCCCAGCGACGCCCCCGTGGCGACGGCGACCGCGATCGCGCACAGCACCGAGGCGCAGGCGAGCACCGACCGCACCACGGGCACCTTCGAACCGGCCGTGGCGCCGGCGAACAGCACCACCAGCACCCCGTACACGGCGTACGTCGCGGGCTCCGCGGCCAGCCCGAGCAGCCCCACACTCATGGCCCCCACCAGCGCGCACACCAGGCAGGTCACCGCGACCGCGTCGGCAGCGCGCCGCACCACGAGGGCCAGCAGCGCCGCGACCAGCAGCAGCTCCACGCACACCGCCACCGCGTACGGCACATCCGCCACCGCGAGCAGCGCATGAACCGCACCCCAGCCCAGAACCGCCGCACCGGGCGCCGCGACGGGCCGGCCCTTCTCCGGGAGTGCCCTCGGCCACCTGACGTGGAGCGCCGCCGTCAGACCCGCCGCGAGCCCGAGCACCACAGGGGAAGCGACCGACTCCGACCACGGAATCGAGGGGACCAGCGCGCCCCGGAACCCCTCCGGAGCACCGGACCACACCTCCGCCGTCACGGACACCGGCCCCAGCAGCACCGCGGCCACCACGGGCGCCGCCCACAGCACCGCGCCCGCCACCACCGCAGCCGACGCGCCCAGGACCCCTGAGACCACCGGCCGCGGCACCCGGAGCCGCAGCACCACCGACAGGGCCGCGCCGCACAGCAGGTACACCACGACCGCCCGGTCCCACGGCAGCACCGCGCCCGGCACACCGCCCACTGCGGCCACCGCCGCGAGGCCCGCCACGACACCCCCGAGGACGGCCGTCTCCCTCGGTGCCCGCCACGCCCCGGCCACCGCCACCGCCGCCCCGGCCAGCAGCAGCGCTCCCGGGCCCACGGCCCCGCGCACGCCGTCGGCGGACAGGGACAGCCCCAGACCCAGCGCCAGCGAGATCAGCCCCGTCAGCAACGCCCCGGCGCACGCCGTGACCCGCACCACGAGCCCCCGGCCCCACAGCGCCACGGCGACATCCGCCGCCGCCGTCACCAGGAGCGCCCAGCCGAAGCCGGTAGCGGATGCCCCGGCCGCCCAGGCGGTGAACACCAGCGGCAGTTGCCCCGCCACCACAGCCGCGGGCAGCGGCACCCGCAGCCGGCCGAGCAGCAGCCCGTACGCGGTCCACACCACCACCAGCACCGCAGACGCGACCGCCGAGAACACGAGCACGTCCGCCTCCGGCGCCGCGACCGCGTGCAGCGCGACCGCGTCCAGCACCGTCAGCACCAGGGCCAGAGCGGCCACCGCCTCCGCCGTCGACGGCAGCGCGCGGCCGAGCAGCAGCGCGGGCGCCACCAGCCCGCCCGCGGTCACCGCCGCCAGCACCGCCGAACGGCCCGCGATGCCCATCTCGCCCCAGCTGAACAGGGTGAACGCGATCGCCGCGACCGTCAGCAGCAGACCGCCGAGGACCAGCAGCACATTCTGCGTGCCGTGCGAGGGGGCGGCGGGCGCGGCGTACGGCCGGGGGAAGGGCGGGGCCACAGGCGCCGGAGGAGACGCGGGCGCCGCCGGTGCACGCAGCACGCTCAGCAGCCAGGCACGACGGTTCAGCAGGTGCAGCCGACGGGCGTCGAGCCGGACCAGTTCATGATCGAGGAGGGCCAATTCCTCGGCGGGTGGCGGCACATGTCTCATGTACGGGAGTGTGGTGGCTGCCACACCCGCGTACATGCGCTCGGATACTCAGTTCCTCGACGTTCCTCGACTGAGTAGGAGTTTGAACCCAGGGCACCACGCCCTGTATGGTTCAACCCGTTCCCGGGCGATTAGCTCAGTGGGAGAGCGCTTCGTTCACACCGAAGAGGTCACTGGTTCGAAACCAGTATCGCCCACCCGGGAAAAGCCGGTCCGTCAGTGTCACCGACGGACCGGCTTTCGCGTACCCGGCCCGGATCAGGCCGCCGCAGGAAGCTGCGGACGCAACGGCCACGCCGGATCCACCGCCTCCGCCCCACCGTTCTTCTCGAACCAGGCCTCCAGCCCGCGCGCCTGAGCCGCATGCCACACGGCCTGCAGCGAGTGCACCTCCGCCGGTGACAGCCGCTCCAGCCGGGCGGAGAACCGCCGGCCCACGGCCCGCACCAGTTCGAGCGACGCCGCCGCGTCGGCCGCCGCGTCGTGCGCACCGTCCAGCGTCACCCCGTACAGCTCACACAGGTCCGTCAGTGTGCGACGGCCCTTGCGGTAGCGGTCCAGATGCTTGTCCAGCACCCGCGGATCCAGCACGCACAGCGGCTTGTTCCCCAGGTAGCCGGCCAGCGACGACGCCCGGTGGCGCCTCAGCTCCCGGTCCAGCAGGGTCAGATCGAACGGCGCGTTCATCACGACCAGCGGCCGTCCCGTCGCGCACTGCTCCGCCAGTGCCCGGGCTATCTCCTCGACGACCGGTGCGGGCCACCGGCCGTTGCGCTGCAGATGGTCGTCGGTCAGACCGTGGATCTCGGTGGCGCCGGGCGGCACCGGAATCCCCGGATTGACCAGCCAGCGGGTGACGCGGAGCCGTCCGCCCGCGGCGTCCTGCACGACGAGAGCGGCCGAAACGATCCGGTCCTCCTCGACATCCACGCCTGTCGTCTCGGTGTCAAAAGCCGCCAGCGGCCCCTCGAACCAATGCATCATCCCCGAACTCCTCGCGCCTGCTCGGCAGATGGCGGGATTCCTCTGCCCGGTTCGGTGATACCCGCGCCCTATGCCTGGTACGCCGTTTACGGCCCGGCTCCTGCGGTGACAACACAAGGGACGAGCAAGGAAGTTGACCAGCCCGCCAGCGGAGACCGGGCAACCGGTCGGCACAGCCCGGAAGGCACGGAGCCATGGCGCTCGCGCAGCCGACCCCAGGGAGTCCCGCCCGCACCGAGGACCACGGGGGAAAGCCGCCGCAGCAGCGGAGCGCACCACCACTGCGCGGCACACTCGCCACCACCGCCTGCATGGAGACCCTCCAGGTGGGCTACCTCCACGCGGTGGCAGCCGCGGCCGGCTGCTCCCTCTCGCAGCCCTTTCCCGGCAACGGCATCGACTGGCACGTCAGCCACGGCGCCCCCGACCACACCGTCGACGACGAAGTGACCATCAAGGTGCAGCTCACATGCACCTACCAGCTCCCCCCGCGTCCACCCGGCGCCGCGTTCTCCTTCACCCTCGACAACGCCCATCTGGTGAAGCTCGCGCGCACCCCCGTGTCCGTGCACAAGATCCTGGTCGTGATGCTCGTCCCCCGCAGCCAGGACGACTGGCTGCGGGCCGGACACGAACGGCTGGAGCTGCGGCACTGCTGCTACTGGGCGAACCTGGCCGGCCACCCGGTGACGGGCCGGAACCGGACCACCGTGCGGATACCGACCTCGCGGATCTTCGACGACCGCGCACTCTGCGACATCATGGCCCGAGTCGGGGCGGGAGGGAGACCCTGATGCACCGGTCGACGGACGAGCCCACCGGAGGGACGATCCCGGCGGGCAGCCGCACACATCCGTACGCCGCCAGCCCGGACCCCGGACCGGCCCCCGACCCCGCACATGTCGCCCCCGCCGCTCTCGGAGCCCTGCTCCGGCGGCACGGCTGGCACCGGCGCGGAGGCACACCCGGGCGCTACAGCCGCTGGGTCCCGCCCGGCCCCGCCACCGCCGGCACCAGCCTGCTGGTGCCGGACACCGCCGCCTTCCCCGACAGCGAGGACCTGCTGGCCGAAGCCCTCACCGCGCTCACCCGCAGCGCAGCCCCCTCCGCCCGCGACATCCTGCTCGCCCTCACGGTGCCCAGCGACGAGATCCGCTGGTGCCGTGACGTCCCCGAAGGCGACGCGGCCGCCGCCGACTGGACCGGCGCCGACCAGCTGCGCACGGCGGCCCGGCAGATCCTCCCCGCCGGATCCCTCGCCGTGCGCGGCCGTGCCGGCTACCACGGCGCCCGGCACCGCGGGAAGGCCAGGCGCGCCCTGGATGCACCCTCGTCGGGCCTGCGGCCGACGGCCGCTGCCTCACCGCGTTCGTTCCCGTCCACGCGGGACGAGCCGTCGCCGTACAGCTCTACGCGGCGCTCCACGCGGCCCGTGAAGCCGTCGACTACCAGCGCGCCACCGGCGGGATGGAGGCGTTCGACGCCGCGGTCGCCGCCGGCGTCAGCCGGGAACTGACCGAAGCGGTCGTCGCGCTCGTCCGGGGAGTGGAAGGCGCCAGGGTCACGCTGGCCTGGGCGCCCGCCGCCGGAACCCCCGAAGGCTGCCCGGCGAGCCCCGGGCCCGTCGAGTTCTCGCCCGGCGACCTGCCCGCCCTCAGGCTGGCGGGAGCGCGCTATCTGCAGGAGGAGCCCGCCGTTCCCGTACGGATCACCGGAGCCGTCGTACGGCTGCGCCGCTCGGGGCCGCGCGGCCCCGGCGTCGTACGGCTGCGGGTGCTGGCGGGAGCGGAGGTCGCGCACGTACGGATCGAGCTCGACGAGGAGGCCTACCGGATCGCGGGCCACGCCCACCTGGTCGGACTCCCCCTGCGGGTGGAGGGCAGGCTGAGGAACCGGGGCGGTTTCCGGCGGCTCGGCGGCGCCTCCCAGGTCACGCCGGTCCAGGTGGACGAGGCGGAGCGGGACCGGCTGATGAAGTCGCTCCACGAGAACATCGACTTCTTCGAGGAGGCGTGTACGGGGACGAGGACGAGGGTCCTTCGTCCTGATCGGGCCCGGCCTGATCCGGACGAGAGGCGTTGGGCCCGGTATCCCTTTCGCGTCGAGGCCCCCCGGCTCGGTACGATTCCTCTCGCGCGCGCAAGAGGAAAGCGACGCACCCCCTCAGTCAGGAGAGACCGGTGTCAGACGTCCGTGTGATCATCCAACGCGATTCCGAGCGGGAAGAGCACGTGGTGACGACGGGAACGACGGCCGCCGAGCTCTTCCCCGGGCAGCGCACCGTCGTCGCCGCCAGGGTAGAGGGCGAGCTGCGGGACCTCGCGTACGAGCTCAAGGACGGCGAGGTCGTCGAGCCCGTCGAGATCTCCTCCGAGGACGGCCTGAACATCCTGCGGCACTCCACCGCGCACGTCATGGCGCAGGCGGTGCAGGAGCTCTTCCCCGAGGCCAAGCTGGGCATCGGCCCGCCGGTCAAGGACGGCTTCTACTACGACTTCGACGTCGAGAAGCCGTTCACGCCCGAGGACCTCAAGGCCGTCGAGAAGAAGATGCAGGAGATCCAGAAGCGCGGGCAGCGGTTCTCCCGCCGCGTCGTCACCGACGAGGCGGCCCGCGAGGAGCTCGCCGACGAGCCGTACAAGCTGGAGCTCATCGGCATCAAGGGCTCCGCTTCGTCCGACGACGGCGCGGACGTCGAGGTGGGCGGCGGCGAGCTGACCATCTACGACAACCTGGACGCCAAGACCGGCGACCTGTGCTGGAAGGACCTCTGCCGGGGCCCGCACCTGCCGACCACCCGGTTCATCCCCGCGTTCAAGCTGATGCGGAACGCCGCGGCGTACTGGCGGGGCAGCGAGAAGAACCCCATGCTCCAGCGCATCTACGGGACCGCCTGGCCCACCAAGGACGAGCTCAAGGCGCACCTCACGTTCCTGGAGGAGGCCGCCAAGCGCGACCACCGCAAGCTCGGCAACGAGCTGGACCTCTTCTCCTTCCCCGACGAGATCGGACCCGGTCTCGCCGTCTTCCACCCCAAGGGCGGCGTCATCCGGCGGGCCATGGAGGACTACTCGCGGCGCCGCCACGAGGAGGAGGGCTACGAGTTCGTCTACAGCCCGCACGCCACCAAGGGCAAGCTCTTCGAGAAGTCCGGCCACCTGGACTGGTACGCCGACGGCATGTACCCGCCCATGCAGCTCGACGACGGGGTGGACTACTACCTCAAGCCGATGAACTGCCCGATGCACAACCTGATCTTCGACGCGCGCGGCCGTTCCTACCGTGAACTGCCGCTGCGCCTCTTCGAGTTCGGCACGGTGTACCGGTACGAGAAGTCGGGTGTCGTCCACGGTCTGACCCGCTCGCGCGGATTCACCCAGGACGACGCGCACATCTACTGCACCAGGGAGCAGATGGCGGAGGAGCTCGACCGGACGCTCACCTTCGTCCTGAACCTCCTCCGTGACTACGGCCTCACGGACTTCTACCTGGAGCTCTCCACCAAGGACCCGGAGAAGTTCGTCGGCTCGGACGAGGCCTGGGAGGAGGCCACCGAGACGCTGCGTCAGGTCGCCGAGAAGCAGGGCCTCCCGCTGGTCCCGGACCCGGGCGGCGCGGCCTTCTACGGCCCGAAGATCTCGGTTCAGTGCAAGGACGCCATCGGGCGTACCTGGCAGATGTCGACCGTGCAGCTCGACTTCAACCTCCCGGAGCGCTTCGACCTGGAGTACACCGGCCCGGACGGCACCAAGCAGCGCCCGGTCATGATCCACCGCGCGCTCTTCGGCTCCATCGAGCGTTTCTTCGCGGTGCTGCTCGAGCACTACGCGGGCGCGTTCCCGGTCTGGCTGTCCCCGGTCCAGGCAGTCGGCATCCCGATCGGTGACACCCACATCCCGTACCTCCAGGAGTTCGCCGCGGAGGCCCGGAAGAAGGGGCTGCGGGTCGAGGTGGACGCCTCCTCCGACCGGATGCAGAAGAAGATCCGGAACCATCAGAAGGCCAAGGTTCCGTTCATGATCATCGTGGGGGACGACGACATGAACGCGGGTACGGTCTCCTTCCGCTACCGCGACGGCTCGCAGGAGAACGGCATCGCCCGTGACGAGGCGATCGCCAAGCTCGTCGACGTGGTGGAGCGTCGCGTACAGGTGTGATCCCCGAAGCGGCCCCCGGAGAGCTACGCGCTCCCCGGGGGCCGCTTCTCGTCCTCCCGCTTGAACACCTCCACCAGCCACGACGAGAACGACCCCGTCACCGCCCCCAGCAGAGCCAGCCCGCAGGCCATCAGGCAGGCCGCGATCACCCGGCCGCCCGGCGTCACCGGCACCGCGTCGCCGTAGCCCACCGTCGTGAGCGTCGCGCAGGCCCACCAGGCCGCGTCGCCGAACGTACGGATCGTGGCGCCGGGCGCCCCCTGCTCCTGGTGGTACACCGCGAGCGCGGCGGAGAAGCCCAGGAGCACGGCGGTGAGGCTCGCGTACGTCATCACCCGGGCGTACAGGCTCAGCCTGGGGCGGTCCGTGCGCTGCTGGACCGCCGTGTAGACCTGGACCACGCGCAGCGGGCGCAGCAGCGGCAGGAGCAGGACCACCGTGTCCAGCCAGTGACTGTGCACGAAACGGGCGCCCCGGCCGCTGAGCCGGAGCCGTACGCCGTAGTCCACGGCGAAGAGCAGCCAGGTGGCGGCGACGAGGGCGAGGGCGATGTCGCGCCAGAGCTGGGCGCCGACGGGGGCGAGGACGCGGACCGCGTAGCCGGCGAGGAAGACGAGTGCCGCGGCGAGGAGCGGCACTTCGGTGCGCCGCTCCCATTCCGTCAGCCGGTCGGGGGACGCGGGGGCCGTAGGACGGTCGCTCATGGCGCCAGCATCCCGGTGTGCCGACGGGGTCGGCCCCGGCGACACGCGCGCCGGGGCCCACGCAATATGCTGACGGGCATGACGAGTGAGCCGGAGCAGCAGATCGGAGTGGGGACGCCCGACGCGTTCCAGCGCCTGTGGACGCCCCACCGGATGGCCTACATCCAGGGTGAGAGCAAGCCGAGCGGCCCGGGGGCCGGGGACGGCTGTCCGTTCTGCGAGATTCCGTCGAAGTCGGACGAGGACGGGCTCATCGTCACGCGGGGCGAGAAGGTCTACGCGGTGCTGAACCTGTACCCGTACAACGGCGGGCACCTGATGGTGGTGCCGTACCGGCACGTGGCCGACTACACGGAGCTCGACGGACCGGAGACCGCGGAGCTGGCCGACTTCACCAAGCGGGCCATGGTCGCGCTGCGGGCCGCCTCCGGTGCGCACGGCTTCAACATCGGGATGAACCAGGGCGCGGAGGCCGGCGCCGGCATCGCCGCCCACCTCCACCAGCACGTGGTGCCGCGCTGGGGCGGGGACACCAACTTCATGCCGGTCGTCGGGCACACCAAGGTGCTCCCGCAACTGCTGGGGGACACCCGGACGATGCTGGCCGGTGTGTGGCCGGCCGAGCTGCCGTCCCTCTGAGCGGGTACCGCCCCGGGCGGGCTCACGCGTCGTAGACGTCGGCCTTCCTCGGGGCGGCGTCCTGGACCATGCCGCTGAGGATCATGGAGCGGTTGTCGAAGCGCTCGGTGTCGGCGCCGTGCTCCTTCAGGACCCGCATCGTCGCCGAGTGGACGACGCGCAGGACCGGGGTGGCCGTCCGCATGGCGTCGTCGGCCATGAAACGGTGGCCCCAGGGCTTGGCCGCCCACGCGTGGCGCAGCCCGAAGGGCTCGGGCAGGACGATCTTGCCGCCCAGGTAGTCGAGGAGCGGCGGGTACCACGTGAAGGGGGCGCGCAGGGAGAGCCTGACGACCTCCGTCGCCTTGACCAGGGGGAGGGAGATCTTGCGGGTCTCCCAGAACCTGACCGCCTTCTTGACCGTCTTGGTCGGCGCCTCCGGCTTGGAGAAGAAGAGGGAGTGGACGGGCCCCAACGCGTGTCCGGTGACCTCGATCCGCAGGGTCTCGTGGAGCACGGTGACGGTGATCAGCATCGTGATCACCAGCTGGCCGTCCCAGAGGGTGAACTGGACGCCCAGGTAGTGCCGGTTGCCGCTGCCGAACTGCTGGTGGTTGCAGATGCGCTGTATCTCGTGCGGCTTGACCTGGAAGGTGGCGACGTCCTCGCCCTCCGGGCGGGAGACGGAGTCCGCGTTCTCGCCGATGGGCGAGACGATCCAGTGCTTGACGGACGGCGTGGGGAATCCGCCGGTGTTCAGCGGGCCGCGTTCCAGCATCTTCAGCTGGTCGTGGATGGCACGCACGACGTCCCAGCTGCGGAACTGGTGGATCTCCCGGGTCGGGTCCGCGGGGGTGAGTTCCTCGGCGAGCTGCCAGCTGCCCCAGCGGGTTCCCATGCCGAGGATGCCCTTGGGGCCCGCGTAGAACACGGCGTTGGACTGCTGCTCGGCGGAGAGCTTCTCCAGGCCCTGGCGCAGGGCCTCGCGGGCGGTCTCGTTGGGGTTCTTGGGTACGGCTTCGGGGATCTTCGCGCTGACGCCGGCGCCGGAGAGGAGCCCTTCCCAGCGGGCCCGCAGGTCCTTGGTCGAGGACTCCGCGATCCGTTTGGCGAGCAGCCAGCCGATCAGCGGGGCGACGGCGGCGGCGCGCAGGTAGAGGGCCAGGAAACCGGTGAGGGGCATCGTGATCAGGAAGAACGCGGCGGCGCCGCCGAGCACGACGAGCAGGACGCCGCCCAGCGCCCGGAGGAATTTGTCCTTCGAGTTGGCCAGGGTGTCGCGCAGCCGGAAGGCGAGGACCCAGAGGACCAGGCCGGGCAGGAAGGCGAAGCCGAAGACGCCGGTGACCAGGGTCAGCTTCGCGTCGCGCGCCTTACGCAGCCGGGTCGCGGAGAGGCAGTGCTCCACGACGGTCTGCGGATCGGTGCCGAAGGACTGGATGAGCGCGTTGCGGCCGCCGCCGAGCATGCGTTCCTGAACGGCCCGGGAGAACGCCTCGCCCAGATTCGGCTTGAAATAGTCGGCCTTGAACAGCTTCGACTCGCCCGATTTCACCTCGGACTTGTGCCACTCGCTGTTGGCCTTGAGGATCTCCGACACGTCGCTGTCGCGGTACGCGGCGGAGGCGAGGGCGTTGGTCGCCACCGCCTGTCCTCCCGAACCCTGGAGCGGGATCTGCGCCCCAGGAGAGAAATCGAATCCGTCGTTGGCCACTGTCGCCCCCACTCGCCCGCACGGTCTGCTCCTGCGGCTGTTCCCAACTACCGTACGTCGCACACCTTCTGAGCTGGGCCCACAGCGTACCGTCCGAGCCGTGCGTCCGCCGGGCGATGAGGCGGGGGGCGGGCATAAGAGGTCATATCCAGTCAGCTAGCCGACTTTTGTGCTGGTTTCCTGTGCTTCGCGGATGCGGTCGGCGAGTTGCGGAGGCATCGGCTCGTGCCGGGCGTACGCCCGGTCGAACCGTCCGGTGCCGTGCGTCAGGGAGCGGAGGTCGACGGTGTACCTGCCGATCTCGATCTCCGGCACCTCGGCGCGCACGAGTGTGCGCTCCCCGGTCTCCTGTTCGGTGCCGACGACCCGTCCACGTCGCCCGGCGAGGTCGCTCATGACGGCCCCCACGTAGTCGTCGGGAACCAGGACGCCGACCCTCGCGACGGGTTCGAGGAGCTGGATGCGGGTGTCGGCCGCGGCCTCGCGCAGCGCCAGCGCGCCCGCGGTCTGGAAGGCGGCGTCGGAGGAGTCCACCGCGTGCGACTTCCCGTCGAGCAAAGTGACGCGCACGTCGACGAGCGGGTGCCCGGCCGCGACACCGCGGGCCGCCTGGTTGCGTACGCCCTTCTCCACGGAGGCGATGAACTGCCGCGGCACCGAGCCGCCGACCACCTTGTCGACGAACTCGATGCCGGTACCGGGGGCCAGCGGCTCCACCTCGATCTCGCAGACGGCGTACTGGCCGTGGCCGCCGGACTGCTTGACGTGCCGGCCCCGTCCGACGGTCCGTGAGGCGAAGGTCTCGCGCAGCGGCACGCGATGGGGTTCGGCGTCGACCTGCACGCCGTACCTGCTGCGCAGGCGTTCCAGCGCGACCTCCGTGTGTGCCTCGCCCATGCACCACAGGACGACCTGGTGGGTGTCCTGGTTCTGCTCCAGCCGCATGGTGGGGTCCTCGGCGACCAGGCGGGACAGGCCCTGCGAGAGTTTGTCCTCGTCGGCCTTGCCGTGGGCGCGGACCGCCAGCGGGAGCAGCGGGTCGGGCATGGCCCACGGCTCCATCAGCAGCGGGTCGTCGTTGCCGGAGAGGGTGTCCCCGGTCTCCGCCCCGCCCAGTCTGGAGACGCAGGCGAGATCGCCGGCGATGCAGTTGTCCAGGGGGCGCTGCTGTGTGCCGAAGGGCTCGGAGAGGGCGCCGACGCGCACATCGGCTTCGTGGCGGGGGCGCGTCCCGCCTCCGGGTTCGGTGAGGCCGTGGCCGCACACGTGCACGCTGTCGTCGGGGCGCAGGGTGCCGGAGAAGACTCGGACGAGGGAGACCCGTCCGACATAGGGGTCGGACGAGGTCTTCACGACCTCGGCGACCAGGGGCGCCGACGGGTCGCAGACGGGGGCGGGGCGTGGCCTGCCGTCCGGGGTGGTGACTGCGGGCAGGACGCGTTCCTCGGGGGAGGGGAAGCCGCGGGTGATCAGGTCGAGGAGTTCCACGGTGCCGATGCCCTGGCGGGCGCCGTCGGCGGCCGGTGCGGCGGTGAGGACGGGGTGGAAGGAGCCGCGTGCGACGGCGCGTTCCAGGTCGTCGACGAGGGTCGCGGTGTCGATCCCGCCGCCACCGAGGTAGTGGTCCATCAGGGTCTCGTCCTCGCTCTCGGCGATGATCCCCTCGATGAGCCGGTCACGGGCCTCCTGGAGCGGAGCCCGCTGGTCACCGTCGGGCGGTGACTCCTGCCGTTCCCCCGACGAGTAGTCGAAGATCCGCTGGGTGAGGAGTCCGGTGAGTCCGGTGAGCGGGGCGTGTCCGTCAGGGCCCTCGGGGCCCTGCACCGGCAGATGGAGGGGGAGCACGGCGTCGGGGTCGTCGTGCCCGAAGATCCGGCTGCAGATCCGGGTCATCTCGTCGAAGGACGTACGCGCGGTGTCGAGGTGGGTGACGACGACGGCCCGGGGCATCCCGACCGCAGCACACTCCTCCCAGACCGCGCGGGTGGTGCCTGCCACGGCGTCGGCCTCCTGGGCGGCCGAGACGACGAAGAGGGCCGCGTCCGCCGCGCGCAGACCGGCCCTGAGTTCCCCGACGAAGTCCGCGTAGCCGGGGGTGTCCAGCAGGTTGATCTTGTAGCCGTCCCATTCCACGGGGACCAGCGAGAGCTGTACGGAGCGTCGCCGGCGCTGTTCGATCTCGTCGTGGTCGGAGACGGTCGCGCCGTCCTCGACCCGGCCGGCCCGGTTGAGCGCCCCGGCCGTCAGCGCGAGTGCCTCGACCAGAGTGGTCTTGCCCGAACCGCTGTGGCCGACCAGCACCACGTTCCGCAGGGAAGCGGGCCGGTCGGCCGTCGATGCCCTGCCGGCGGCTCCGGTGTGCGTATGCGTCCTGTCGCCCATGATGCCTGCCTCCCGGTCGGTGGCGTGGTGCCGCGAGAGCTGGGGAGTGGACGGGCGGAGCCGACGCGGCGGCTTCGGCGACGCCCGCGGTCATTCGAGCTTTTCACTCGTGCCGGACGCCGTCCATACGTCGCGCACGGCGAAGCGTGACTTCCGGGACATCCGGCGGGACGGGGTGCCCCGCCGTTACCCGGCGCGGCTCGTGACTACGATGGGCCAGCCGGTGGCCGCAAGGGCCGCGCGGTGCCCACCGAACCTCGGGAAGGCCATGCTGAACAAGTACGCGCGTGCATTTTTTACGCGTGTCCTCACACCGTTCGCCGCTCTGCTGCTCCGCCTCGGGGTCAGCCCCGACGCGGTCACTCTCGTCGGCACGGCCGGAGTGATGGCAGGTGCGCTGGTCTTCTTCCCGATGGGGGAGTTCTTCTGGGGCACGATCGTGATCACGGTCTTCGTCTTCTCGGACCTCGTCGACGGCAACATGGCCCGGCAGGCCGGGATCTCCAGCCGGTGGGGCGCGTTCCTGGACTCGACACTCGACCGGGTGGCGGACGGGGCGATCTTCGCCGGGTTCGCGCTCTGGTACGCGGGCGGCGGCGACGACGAGGTGCTGTGCGCGGTCGCGATCTTCTGCCTGGCCAGCGGCCAGGTCGTCTCGTACACGAAGGCGCGGGGTGAGTCGATCGGCCTGCCGGTCGCGGTGAACGGACTGGTGGAGCGCGCCGAGCGGCTCGTGATCTCGCTGGTCGCCGCCGGCCTCGCCGGGCTGCACGGCTTCGGGGTGCCGGGCATCCAGGTCCTGCTGCCGATCGCGCTGTGGATCGTCGCCGTGGGCAGCCTGGTGACGCTGGTCCAGCGAGTGGTGACCGTGCGCAGGGAGTCGGCCGAGGCCGATGCCGCTGCGGCCGCCCAGGGCGGGACGGCGGAACAGGGGAGCGAGGCCGCCCAGTGAGCGGCACCGGATCCGATCTGCGGGGACGACTGACCGACGGGCTCTACGGCCTCGGCTGGGGCGCGGTCAAGAAGCTTCCCGAACCGGCCGCGGCCGCGCTCTTCCGCACCCTGGCCGACCAGGTGTGGAAGCGGCGAGGGAAGTCCGTGCTGCGGCTGGAGTCGAACCTCGCCCGGGTGGTGCCCGACGCGGACGCCGCCCGGCTCGCCGAGCTGTCGAAGGCCGGCATGCGCTCGTACATGCGCTACTGGATGGAGTCCTTCCGGCTGCCGACCTGGAGTCCGCAGCGGATCAAGGCCTCGATAGAGGTCCGCGACGCCCACCGGCTCACCGAGGGCCTCGACGCGGGCCAGGGGGTCGTCCTCGCGCTGCCGCACCTGGGGAACTGGGACCTGGCGGGGGCGTGGGTCACCACGGACCTGAAGGTGCCGTTCACGACGGTCGCCGAGCGGCTCAAGCCGGAAACCCTCTACGACCGGTTCGTGGCCTACCGCCAGGGGCTGGGCATGGAGGTCCTTCCGCACAACGGAGGGGCCGCGTTCGGGACCCTGGCCCGGCGGCTGCGCTCGGGAGGGCTGGTCTGCCTCGTGGCCGACCGCGACCTGTCGGCCTCCGGAGTCGAGGTCAGCTTCTTCGGTGACACCGCGCGCATGCCCGCCGGGCCGGCGCTGCTGGCCCAGCAGACCGGCGCGCTGCTGCTGCCCGTGACCCTCTGGTACGACGGCACGCCGGTCATGCGGGTACAGGTCCATCCGCCCGTCGCCGTCCCGGAGTCAGGTACCCGGGCCGAGAAGACGTCCTCCATGACACAGGCGCTGGCCGATGCCTTCGCCACCGGGATCGCCGAGCATCCGGAGGACTGGCACATGCTGCAGCGGCTCTGGCTCTCCGATCTGGAAACCCAGGGGGAAGCTCCGTGAAGATCGGCATCGTCTGCCCGTACTCCTGGGACGTGCCGGGCGGGGTGCAGTTCCACATCCGCGACCTCGCCGAGCATCTGATCAGCCTCGGCCACGAGGTCTCGGTGCTCGCGCCCGCCGACGACGAGACGCCGCTCCCGCCGTACGTCGTGTCCGCCGGCCGGGCCGTGCCCGTCCGGTACAACGGCTCCGTGGCCAGGCTGAACTTCGGCTTCCTGACCGCTGCCCGGGTTCGCCGCTGGCTGAACGACGGCACCTTCGACGTCATCCACATCCACGAGCCCACCACGCCCTCGGTGGGGCTGCTGGCCTGCTGGGCGGCGCAGGGACCGATCGTCGCCACGTTCCACACGTCCAATCCGCGTTCCCGTGCCATGATCGCGGCGTACCCGATCCTCCAGCCGGCGCTGGAGAAGATCAGTGCGCGGATCGCGGTGAGTGAGTACGCGCGGCGGACGCTGGTCGAGCACCTCGGCGGGGACGCCGTGCTCATCCCCAACGGCGTCGACGTGGACTTCTTCGCCCGGGCCGAGCCGAAGGCCGAGTGGCAGGGGGACACCCTCGGCTTCGTGGGGCGCATCGACGAGCCGCGCAAGGGGCTGCCCGTCCTGATGAAGGCTCTCCCCGCGATCCTCGCGGCCCGCCCGGAGACCCGGCTGCTGGTCGCGGGACGCGGTGACGAGGAGGAGGCGGTCGCCTCGCTGCCGAAGGAGCTGCGCTCGCGCGTCGAGTTCCTCGGCATGGTGAGCGACGAGGACAAGGCTCGGCTGCTGCGGAGCGTCGATGTGTACGTCGCGCCGAACACCGGCGGCGAGAGCTTCGGCATCATCCTGGTCGAGGCTCTGTCGGCGGGAGCACCCGTCCTCGCCAGCGACCTGGACGCGTTCGCGCAGGTGCTCGACCAGGGGGCCGCGGGCGACCTGTTCGCCAACGAGGACGCGGAGGCGCTGGCCGAGGCCGCGATCCGGCTCCTGGGCGACCCGGAGCGGCGTGCGGGGCTGCGGGAGCGGGGCAGCGCGCATGTGCGCCGCTTCGACTGGACGACGGTCGGCGCGGACATCCTCGCGGTGTACGAGACGGTCACGGACGGGGCGGCGGCCGTCGACACCGACGAACGCACCGGGCTCCGCGCGCGCTTCGGCCTCGCAAGGGACTGAGCGCGGGGCGTACCGGCGGCCCCGGACGGGTCCCGCCGACGGTAGCCTTGCCGCCCGTGATCGAAATCCTCATCTGGACCGTCGTCGCCCTGGTCGCGATCGGCCTGTATCTCAGCTGGACCGCCGGGCGGCTCGACCGGCTGCACGCCCGTATAGACGCGGCCCGGGCGGCGCTGGACGCCCAGTTGCTGCGCCGTGCCTCGGTCACCCAGGAGCTGGCCACCTCCGGGGTCCTGGACCCGGCCGCGTCGATGGTGCTGTACGAGGCGGCGCACGCGGCGCGGCAGGCCGAGGAGGAGCTGCGCGAGGTCGCCGAGAGCGAGCTGAGCACCTCCCTGCGGGCCGTGTTCGGCGAGACGGCGCAGGTCGAGGCGGTGAAGGAGTACCCGGGCGGTGAGGAGGCGGCCGAGGAACTGGCCGCCGCGGTACGCCGCGTACCGATGGCGCGCCGTTTCCACAACGACTCGGTGCGTGCCGCCCGCGCGCTGCGCAGGCACCGGACGGTGAGGCTGTTCCGGCTCGCGGGCCACGCCCCGTTCCCGCTCGCGTTCGAGATGGACGACGAGCCACCGGTCGCCCTGGCGGACCGGCCCGGAAGCTGAGAGCGGGACCCGGCCGGCGTACAGAACGATCCACAGGCTGCTCATTGGCCCTTGCTGTGGACTGCTCCCGGAGCGTTTGCTCAGGGCTGCAGGATCCAGCGTTTTCTCCACCCCAGTGAGGTCGTTCCGTGTCCACGCTTCCCAGCACCCCGCAGTCCGCCGAGACCCCGGCCACCGGCACCGCCCGCGTCAAGCGCGGCATGGCCGAGCAGCTCAAGGGCGGCGTGATCATGGACGTCGTCAATGCCGAACAGGCGAAGATCGCCGAGGACGCGGGCGCCGTGGCCGTCATGGCCCTGGAGCGGGTGCCGGCCGACATCCGTAAGGACGGCGGCGTGGCCCGGATGTCGGACCCCACCATGATCGAAGAGATCATCGAGGCCGTCTCCGTCCCCGTCATGGCGAAGTCCCGCATCGGCCACTTCGTCGAGGCCCAGGTACTTCAGTCCCTCGGCGTCGACTACATCGACGAGTCCGAGGTCCTCACCCCCGCCGACGAGGTCAACCACAGCGACAAGTTCGCCTTCACCACCCCCTTCGTCTGCGGCGCCACCAACCTGGGTGAGGCCCTGCGCCGTATCGCCGAAGGCGCCGCGATGATCCGCTCGAAGGGCGAGGCGGGCACGGGCAACGTCGTCGAGGCGGTCCGCCACCTGCGCCAGATCAAGAACGAGATCGCCCGGCTGCGCGGCTACGACAACAACGAGCTGTACGCCGCCGCCAAGGAGCTCCGCGCCCCGTACGAGCTGGTCAAGGAGGTCTCCGAGCTCGGTCGGCTGCCCGTCGTACTGTTCTCGGCAGGCGGCGTGGCCACTCCCGCGGACGCGGCCCTGATGCGGCAGCTCGGCGCCGAGGGCGTCTTCGTGGGCTCCGGCATCTTCAAGTCCGGTGACCCTGCCAAGCGCGCCGCCGCCATCGTGAAGGCCACCACGTTCTACGACGACCCGAAGGTCATCGCGGACGCCTCCCGCAACCTGGGCGAGGCCATGGTCGGTATCAACTGCGACACGCTGCCTGAGGGCGAGCGCTACGCCAACCGCGGCTGGTAAGCACCGATGACCGACACCCCTGTCGTCGGAGTCCTGGCACTCCAGGGCGACGTACGGGAACACCTGATCGCCCTGGCCTCGGCGGACGCCGTGGCCAGGCCGGTCCGGCGCCCCGAGGAGCTCGCCGAGGTCGACGGACTCGTCATACCCGGTGGTGAGTCCACCACGATGTCCAAGCTGGCCGTCCTCTTCGGCATGCTGGAGCCGCTGCGCGAGCGGGTGGCCGCCGGTATGCCGGTCTACGGCACCTGCGCCGGGATGATCCTGCTCGCCGACAAGATCCTCGACCCTTCCCCAAGCTCTCAGCTCCGTTCGAGCAGGGGATACCCCATGCCCGGCCAGGAGACGGTCGGCGGCATCGACATGATCGTGCGACGTAACGCTTTCGGGCGGCAGAACGAGTCCTTCGAGGCGGCCGTCGAGGTCGACGGAGTGCCGGGCGGACCCGTCGACGGCGTCTTCATCCGGGCGCCCTGGGTGGAGTCGGTCGGCGCCCGCGCGGAGGTCGTCGCGGTGCACGGTGGGCATATCGTGGCCGTACGCCAGGGAAACGCACTGGCCACGTCGTTCCACCCCGAGCTGACCGGGGACCACCGGGTGCACGCGCTCTTCACCGACATGGTGCGCGCCGTGGCCTGATCCGATCCCGGTAGGATCTCTCGGGTTCGGATCGATTTTGGTGACGCGAAGGAGAAGGCAGATGTCCGGCCACTCTAAATGGGCTACGACGAAGCACAAGAAGGCCGTGATCGACGCCAAGCGCGGCAAGCTCTTCGCGAAGATGATCAAGAACATCGAGGTCGCGGCCCGTACGGGCGGCGCCGACGTGTCCGGTAACCCGACCCTCTTCGACGCCATCCAGAAGGCCAAGAAGAGCTCGGTCCCGAACAAGAACATCGACTCGGCGGTCAAGCGCGGTGCCGGTCTCGAGGCCGGTGGCGCCGACTACGAGACGATCATGTACGAGGGCTACGGCCCGAACGGCGTCGCGGTGCTCATCGAGTGCCTCACCGACAACCGCAACCGTGCCGCGTCCGACGTCCGTGTCGCCATGACCCGCAACGGCGGTTCGATGGCGGACCCGGGCTCGGTCTCGTACCTGTTCAACCGCAAGGGTGTGGTCATCGTCCCCAAGGGCGAGCTGGCCGAGGACGACGTCCTCGGTGCGGTGCTCGACGCGGGCGCCGAGGAGGTCAACGACCTCGGTGACACCTTCGAGGTGCTCAGCGAGGCCACCGACATGGTCGCGGTCCGCACGGCGCTGCAGGAAGCCGGCATCGACTACGACTCGGCCGAGGCCAATTTCGTCCCGACCATGCAGGTCGAGCTGGACGAGGAGGGCGCGCGCAAGATCTTCAAGCTGATCGACGCGCTGGAGGACAGCGACGACGTGCAGAACGTCTTCGCCAACTTCGACGTCTCCGACGAGGTCATGGAGAAGGTCGACGCCTGAGGCGGCGGCACACAGGGCACCGACGGGCCGACGGGACACACCCCGTCGGCCCGTCGCATTGTCAGCGGCAGCCGATAGCCTGCGGGAACAGATGACCGAGCGGCGGAGGGGGCCCATTCATGCGGGTGTTGGGCGTGGACCCGGGGCTGACCCGGTGCGGTGTCGGAGTCGTCGAGGGAGTCGCCGGCCGGCCGCTGGCGATGATCGGCGTCGGCGTCGTCCGGACTCCGGCCGACGCGGAGCTCGGCCACCGGCTGGTCGCCATCGAGCAGGGCATCGAGCAGTGGCTCGACGAGCACCGGCCCGAATGCGTCGCGGTGGAGCGGGTGTTCAGCCAGCACAACGTGCGTACGGTGATGGGCACCGCCCAGGCCAGCGCCGTGGCCATGCTCTGCGCGTCCCGTCGGGGCATCCCGGTCGCCCTGCACACCCCCAGCGAGGTCAAGGCCGCCGTCACCGGCTCCGGACGTGCCGACAAGGCACAGGTCGGCGCCATGGTGACCCGGCTGCTGCGGCTCGACGCGCCGCCGAAACCGGCCGACGCCGCCGATGCCCTCGCCCTCGCCATCTGCCACATCTGGCGCGCGCCCGCGCAGAACCGACTGCAGCAGGCCGTCGCCGCCCACCGCACGCTGAAAGGCCGCACCGCATGATCGCCTTCATCTCCGGCCCGGTGGCCGCCCTCGCTCCGGCCACGGCTGTGATCGAGGTCGGCGGCATCGGCATGGCCGTCCAGTGCGCACCCGGCACCCTCGCGGGCCTGCGGATCGGCCAGGAGGCCAAGCTGGCCACCTCCCTCGTCGTGCGCGAGGACTCGCTCACCCTCTACGGCTTCGCCGACGACGACGAGCGTCAGGTCTTCGAGCTCCTCCAGACCGCCAGTGGCGTCGGCCCCCGGCTCGCCCAGGCCATGCTGGCCACCCACAGCCCGGACGCCCTGCGCATCGCCGTCGCCACCGGTGACGAGAAGGCGCTCACCGCCGTGTCCGGCATCGGCAAGAAGGGCGCCCAGAAGCTCCTCCTCGAGCTCAAGGACCGGCTCGGCGAGCCCGTCGGCGCACACATCGGGCAGCAGGGCATCGGCACCGCCGTCAGCAACTCCTGGCGCGACCAGCTGCAGGCCGCCCTGATCGGGCTCGGCTACGCGACCCGTGAGGCGGACGAGGCGGTGACCGCCGTGACACCGCAGGCCGAGGCCGCGCTCGCCGAGGGCGGTCAGGCCCCCGTGCCGCAGCTGCTGCGCGCCGCTCTGCAGACACTCAACCGCGCACGCTGACCGCAGGGGCACGACGCCCCGTACGCCGGCCGGAGCACCGAACGGACCGGCACCGAAACACCCGAGGCGGGACTGACGAGATGAACTGGGACGAGACCGGAGCCGACACGGGCGACGTCACGGACGAGCGGCTGGACGACCGCCTGGTCGATGCCGGAGCGGACGGCGAGGACACCGCGGTCGAGGCCGCCCTGCGACCGAAGGACCTCCACGAATTCGTCGGCCAGGAGAAGGTGCGCGAACAGCTCGACCTGGTCCTCAAGGCCGCCCGCGCCCGGGGCGCCACAGCCGACCACGTCCTGCTCTCCGGTGCCCCCGGCCTGGGGAAGACCACCCTCTCCATGATCATCGCGGCCGAGATGGGCGCGCCGATCCGGATCACCTCCGGCCCCGCGATCCAGCACGCCGGCGATCTCGCCGCGATCCTGTCCTCGCTCCAGGAGGGCGAGGTCCTCTTCCTCGACGAGATCCACCGCATGTCGCGGCCGGCCGAGGAGATGCTCTACATGGCGATGGAGGACTTCCGGGTCGACGTCATCGTCGGCAAGGGCCCGGGTGCCACGGCGATCCCGCTGGAACTGCCACCGTTCACCCTCGTCGGCGCCACCACCAGGGCAGGACTGCTGCCGCCCCCGCTGCGTGACCGCTTCGGTTTCACCGGCCACATGGAGTTCTACGCCCCCACCGAGCTGGAACGGGTCATCCACCGCTCCGCCGGCCTGCTCGACGTCGCCATAGACACCGCCGGCGCCGCCGAGATCGCCGGACGCTCCCGGGGCACGCCCCGTATCGCCAACCGTCTGCTGCGCCGCGTCCGGGACTACGCCCAGGTCAAGGCCGAAGGACGGATCGACCGGGACATCGCCGCCGCGGCCCTGCGGGTGTACGAGGTCGATGCCAGGGGTCTGGACCGCCTGGACCGCGCGGTGCTCAGTGCCCTGCTGAAACTCTTCGGCGGAGGCCCCGTAGGACTGTCCACCCTCGCGGTGGCCGTGGGGGAGGAGCGCGAGACGGTCGAGGAGGTCGCCGAGCCCTTCCTCGTCCGGGAAGGGCTGCTCGCGAGGACCCCTCGGGGCAGGGTCGCCACCCCCGCGGCATGGACACACCTCGGACTCGTCCCTCCGCAGCACAACGCCAAGGGACAACAGGGCCTGTTCGGGGCGTGACACAGGACGGGTTGGCCAGCAGGGGAACCACGGTGCCATGCTGGACGTTGTTCCAATGATGCGGACTCGCTTAGACTCCGCCGATGCCGCCCGTACAGGTCGGTGTACCCACCCCCGTAGACCAGGCCGCGCGATCTCAGCGTGGTCGTGCGAAGGAAGTTCCGTCCCGTGAGTCTCGTGACCCTCCTCCCCTTCATCGTGCTCATCGGGGCCATGTTCCTGATGACCCGGTCCGCCAAGAAGAAGCAGCAGGCGGCTGCGCAGATGCGCAACGACATGCAGCCCGGCACCGGCGTCCGGACGATCGGAGGCATGTACGCCACCGTCAAGGAGATTCAGGAAGACACGGTTCTCCTCGAGGTCGCGCCCGGCGTCCACGCCGTCTACGCCAAGAACTCCATCGGCGCCGTACTCGACGACGCGGAGTACAACCGCATCGTCCACGGTGACGACGAGCAGGAGACCGACGGCACGGTCGTGCCCGACGACGCCTCCTCGCTGACCGAGGGCGAGCCCGCCGCCGACGACGCGGACGACGACGTCGCGAAGATCGACCTCGGCAAGAAGGCCGAGGACGCCGCGCCGAAGGACACCGAGGCCAAGGGCGCCGAGACCAAGGACGCCAAGGCCGACGGCGAGGGCGACGCGAAGTAGTTCCACGACCCAGAGACGCCGGACACCCACAGGTGTCCGGCGTCTCACGGGCCGTGCGGTCTTCTGCGGGGGTGGGTCCCCACAACACTTCGTGGCCGCTCGGGCGCGTACCCGGCGCGGGGCGGTTGGACAGGGAGAAACGAAAAGGTGGCAGCACCGAAGAAAGGCCGGGGCTCAACCGGTGGACAGGGCAGGCCGGGGCGTGCCCTGGCTCTGATCCTCATCGCCATGGTCGCCCTGACCGGTGGGATGTTCCTGTCCGGGCACACCACGCCCCGGCTCGGGATCGACCTGGCCGGCGGCACGTCGATCACGCTCAAGGCGAAGAGCCAGCCCGGCAAGCCTGAGGCGATCAACGAGACCAACATGAACACCGCGGTCAGCATCATCGAACGCCGTGTCAATGGTCTGGGTGTCTCCGAGGCCGAGGTTCAGACCCAGGGCGCGTCGAACATCATCGTCAACATCCCCAAGGGGACGAATTCGAAGCAGGCCCGGGAGCAGGTCGGCACGACAGCCCAGCTCTACTTCCGGCCCGTGCTCACGGTCACCGGCGGCAAGCCGACACCCGAGGGTTCCGCCAGCCCGTCCGCGAGCGGCTCCGGAGAGGCGAGCGCCACGCCCAGTGCGAAGGCGACCGACCCGGAGACGGCCTCGGACCCGAAGACGACGCCCTCGGCGAGTGCCACCACCCAGGGCCGTGCCGTCACCGACGCCCTGAAGAAGGACACGACGCCGACCCCGTCGGGTGCCGCGGAATCCTCGGGAGCCCCCGCGGCGAGCGAGACGCCCGACGCCGCTACCGCGGCGCTCGAGAAGAAGTTCACCGCGCTGGACTGCACCGACGCGGCAGCCCGCGCCAAGGCAGGCGACGGCGTCAAGCCCGAGGACTCCACGGTCGCGTGCAGCTCCGAGGGTGACGCCAAGTACCTCCTCGGCCCGGCCGAGGTCTCCGGTACGGACGTCGACGACGCGAAGGCCCAGTTCGACCAGCAGCGCGGCATCTGGCTCGTCTCCATGGACTTCACCGACAAGGGCTCCAAGAAGTTCCAGACGATCACCAAGAAGCTGTCGTCGCAGACGTCCCCGATGAACCAGTTCGCGATCTCCCTCGACGGCGAGGTCGTCTCGGCGCCCCAGGTGAACGAGACGCTCTCCGGAAGCGCCGAGATCTCCGGCAGCTTCACCCAGCAGTCCGCCGAGGACCTGGCCAACGTCCTGTCCTACGGTGCGCTCCCGCTGTCCTTCAGCGAGGACACCGTCACCACGGTCACCGCCGCGCTCGGTGGCGAGCAGCTGGAGGCCGGTCTCATCGCCGGCGCCATCGGAATCGCTCTGGTCGTCATCTACCTGGTGGCCTACTACCGCGGCCTGGCGCTCATCGCGCTTCTCAGCCTGCTGGCCTCCGGTGTCCTGACCTACACGATCATGGCCCTGCTGGGCCCGGCCATCGGCTTCGCGCTGAACCTCCCGGCCGTCTGCGGTGCCATCGTGGCGATCGGAATCACAGCGGACTCGTTCATCGTCTACTTCGAACGCATCCGGGACGAGATCCGGGAAGGCCGCACGCTCCGTCCGGCCGTCGAGCGCGCCTGGCCCAGGGCCCGGCGCACCATCCTCGTGTCCGACTTCGTGTCGTTCCTCGCCGCTGCCGTGCTCTTCCTCGTCACCGTCGGCAAGGTCCAGGGCTTCGCGTTCACGCTCGGTCTCACCACGCTCCTCGACGTCGTCGTGGTGTTCCTCTTCACCAAGCCCGTCATGACGCTGATGGCCCGTACGAAGTTCTTCGGCGGCGGTCACCCGTGGTCCGGCCTGGACCCGAAGCGGCTCGGCGCCAAGCCGCCGCTGCGCCGCTCGCGCCGCGTCAACGTCCGCACCGACCACCCGAAGGAGGCGTGAGATGTCGCGACTCGGCAATCTCGGCGCCCGGCTCTACCGAGGCGAGGTCGGTTACGACTTCATCGGCAAGCGCAAGATCTGGTACGGCGTCTCGATCCTGATCACCATCACGGCCATCCTCGGCCTGGCGGTCAGCGGCCTGAACATGGGCATCGAGTTCAAGGGCGGCGCGGTCTTCACGACCGACACCAAGGCAAAGATCTCGGTCTCGCAGGCCCACGAGGTGGCGGTCGAGGCCTCCGGCCACGAGGCGATCGTCCAGGAGCTCGGCAACGGCGGGCTCCGGATCCAGATCACCGAGGTCGACACGGCCAAGGCCGACCAGATCAAGGCCGCGCTCTCCGACGAGCTCGGCATCCCCGAGGCGAAGATCAACGCGGACCTCGTCGGCCCCAGCTGGGGTGAGCAGATCGCCAACAAGGCCTGGGCCGGCCTCGGCATCTTCATGGTCCTGGTGGTGATCTACCTGGCCATCGCCTTCGAGTGGCGGATGGCCATCGCCGCGCTCGTCGCGCTGATCCATGACATCACCATCACCGTCGGTGTCTACGCCCTCGTCGGCTTCGAGGTCACCCCCGGCACCGTCATCGGTCTGCTGACCATCCTCGGTTACTCCCTCTACGACACGGTCGTCGTCTTCGACAGCCTCAAGGAGGGCACGAAGGGGATCACCAAGCAGACCCGCTGGACCTACAGCGAGATCGCCAACCGCTCCATCAACGGCACGCTGGTGCGCTCCATCAACACCACCGTGGTCGCCCTGCTGCCCGTCGCCGGGCTCCTGTTCATCGGTGGCGGTGTCCTCGGCGCGGGCATGCTGAACGACATCTCGCTGTCGCTGTTCGTCGGCCTCGCCGCCGGTGCGTACTCCTCGATCTTCATCGCCACCCCGCTGGTCGCCGACCTCAAGGATCGCGAGCCGCAGATAAAGGCACTGAAGAAGCGGATCCTCGCCAAGCGTGCAGCCGCGGCGGCCAAGGGCGAGTCCGTCGAGGACGAGCGCGACGACCGGGCCTACGAGGACGACGAGGACGACGAGGAGACCGAGCCCGCCGGGGCAGTCGTCGGCCAGCGCCGGCAGCCCGGGGGCCACGGCCGGACTCCGAGGAATCGACGATGACCAGCACGCACACCACCGACGCCACCCGGGAGCTCCTGCTCAGCCGGATCCGTGACGTCCCGGACTATCCGAAGCCCGGAGTGCTGTTCAAGGACATCACGCCGCTGCTCGCGGACCCGGTCGCCTTCACCGCGCTCACCGACTTCTTCGCGGAGCTGTGCCTCCGGCACGGGGCCACCAAGGTCGTCGGCCTCGAGGCGCGCGGTTTCATCCTGGCCGCGCCGGTCGCGGTCCGGGCCGGGCTCGGCTTCGTACCCGTCCGCAAGGCCGGGAAGCTGCCGGGCGCCACGCTCGGTCAGGCGTACGAGCTGGAGTACGGCACCGCGGAGATCGAGATCCACGCCGAGGACCTGTCCGCCGACGACCGTGTCATGGTCATCGACGACGTCCTGGCCACCGGCGGTACCGCCGAGGCCTCGCTGGAGCTGATCCGGCGGGCCGGTGCACAGGTCGCCGGGGTCTCGGTCCTCATGGAGCTCGGCTTCCTCGCCGGCCGCGCCCGGCTCGAGGCAGGGCTGCGGGACGCCCCGCTGGAGGCTCTGATCACCCTCTGACCTGCACCGCGCCGCGTGGCGCGCGCAGGGACGTACAGGACGGGCACCCGGGAACATCCGGGTGCCCGTCCCGCGTTGTGAGGGGTTCGACACTCCCCGGGCGAGGACCTGCCCGGAGGTCGATACCATGGGCTTTCCGGCAGCCCCCGGATCCGCACGAGGAGTGCTCTTGCCAGACGAGGCCCAGCCAGTCGCCGCGCCGCAGCCCGAAAGGCCCGCGGCGGCCTCCGCCACGCCCGCGAAGGCGCAGCCCGACGCGGCGGGGCAGCCCGGGCCCGCAGGCGATCCCGAGCAGGGCCCGGCCTCCGGGACGCCCGCCGCACCGGCGAAGCCGACCCCGCCGCCGGGCGCGAAGCCGACTCCCCCTCCCGGGACGAAGGCCGCATCGGCCTCCGAGCCGAAGCCGGCGACGCCGTCGCCCGCCTCCGGGCCCACGGCACCGGCTCCCGCAGCGAAGCCTCCGGCGCCCGCGCCCGCAGCGAAGCCCCCGGTCCGGCCCGCTGTCACCCCGCCGGCCGCGCCCTCGCGCTCCGGCGGCTCCTCCAACCGGGTCCGGGCCCGTCTCGCCCGACTGGGCGTACAGCGCTCCAGCCCGTACAACCCGGTCCTCGAACCGCTCCTGCGTACGGTCCGCGGCAATGATCCCAAGATCGAGTCCGCCACGCTGCGCCAGATCGAGAAGGCCTATCAGGTCGCCGAGCGCTGGCACCGGGGCCAGAAGCGCAAGAGCGGCGACCCGTACATCACCCACCCGCTCGCCGTCACCACGATCCTCGCCGAGCTCGGCATGGACCCGGCGACGCTGATGGCAGGGCTGCTGCACGACACGGTCGAGGACACCGAGTACGGCCTGGACACCCTGCGCAAGGACTTCGGCGACCAGGTCGCGCTGCTCGTCGACGGCGTGACCAAGCTCGACAAGGTCAAGTTCGGCGAGGCCGCCCAGGCCGAGACCGTACGCAAGATGGTCGTCGCCATGGCCAAGGACCCCCGGGTGCTGGTCATCAAGCTCGCCGACCGGCTGCACAACATGCGCACCATGCGCTACCTCAAGCGGGAGAAGCAGGAGAAGAAGGCCCGCGAGACCCTCGAGATCTACGCGCCGCTGGCCCACCGCCTGGGCATGAACACCATCAAGTGGGAACTGGAGGACCTCGCCTTCGCGATCCTCTACCCCAAGATGTACGACGAGATCGTCCGCCTCGTCGCCGAGCGCGCGCCCAAGCGCGACGAATACCTCGCCATAGTGACCGACGAGGTCCAGGCCGACCTGCGCGCCGCCCGGATCAAGGCGACCGTCACCGGACGGCCGAAGCACTACTACAGCGTCTACCAGAAGATGATCGTGCGGGGCCGCGACTTCGCGGAGATCTACGACCTGGTGGGCATCCGGGTCCTCGTCGACACCGTCCGCGACTGCTACGCGGCGCTCGGCACCGTGCACGCCCGGTGGAATCCGGTGCCGGGGCGGTTCAAGGACTACATCGCGATGCCCAAGTTCAACATGTACCAGTCGCTGCACACCACGGTGATCGGTCCCAGCGGCAAGCCCGTCGAGCTCCAGATCCGCACGTTCGACATGCACCGCCGCGCCGAGTACGGCATCGCCGCGCACTGGAAGTACAAGCAGGAGGCCGTCGCGGGCGCCTCCAAGGTCCGCACGGACATCCCCAAGAACACGGGCGGCGGCCGCGGCCAGGACACCGTCAACGACATGGCGTGGCTCCGTCAGCTCCTGGACTGGCAGAAGGAGACCGAGGATCCCAGCGAGTTCCTGGAGTCCCTGCGCTTCGACCTCTCGCGCAACGAGGTCTTCGTCTTCACGCCGAAGGGCGACGTGATAGCGCTGCCCGCCGGTGCGACGCCGGTCGACTTCGCGTACGCCGTCCACACGGAGGTCGGCCACCGGACCATAGGGGCACGCGTCAACGGGCGGCTCGTACCGCTGGAGTCGACGCTCGACAACGGCGATCTGGTGGAGGTCTTCACCTCGAAGGCGGCCGGTGCGGGGCCCTCCCGCGACTGGCTCCAGTTCGTCAAATCGCCCCGGGCACGCAACAAGATCCGCGCCTGGTTCTCCAAGGAGCGGCGTGACGAGGCGATCGAGCAGGGCAAGGACGCCATCGCGCGGGCCATGCGCAAGCAGAACCTGCCGATCCAGCGGATCCTGACCGGTGACTCCCTGGTCACGCTGGCGCACGAGATGCGCTACCCCGACATCTCGTCGCTGTACGCGGCGATCGGGGAGGGACATGTCGCCGCGGCGGGTGTCGTCCAGAAGCTGGTCCAGGCGCTCGGCGGCGAGGACGCGGCCAACGAGGACCTGGCGGAGAGCTCACCGCCCTCGCACGGCCGCAACAAGCGCCGGGCCAAGGCGGACCCGGGCGTGGTCGTCAAGGGCGTCGAGGACGTCTGGGTCAAGTTGGCCCGCTGCTGTACGCCCGTACCCGGTGACCCGATCATCGGGTTCGTCACCCGGGGCAGCGGCGTCTCCGTGCACCGCGCGGACTGCGTCAACGTCGACTCGCTCTCGCAGCAGCCGGAGCGGATCCTCGACGTCGAGTGGGCACCCACCCAGTCGTCGGTCTTCCTCGTCGCCATCCAGGTCGAGGCGCTGGACCGCTCGAGGCTGCTCTCCGACGTCACCCGCATCCTGTCCGACCAGCACGTGAACATCCTGTCGGCCGCGGTACAGACCTCCCGGGACCGGGTGGCCACCTCGCGCTTCACCTTCGAGATGGGCGACCCCAAGCACCTGGGACACGTCCTGAAGGCCGTACGCGGCGTCGAGGGCGTCTACGACGTCTACCGGGTCACCTCGGCACGGCGGCCCTGACACCACCGCGAGAGGGGGGAGCGTGTGACCGACCTGGGACTGATCGACGGGCGGTACCGGTTGGTGAGGCCACTGGGGCGCGGAGCCATGGGCGTCGTCTACGAGGCGGAGGACGAGGACCTCCAGCGACGGGTCGCGCTGAAGAAGTTATCCGCTGTCGGCGGCCTTTCGGCGGACGACGAGGCGCTGGCACGGTTCAACCGTGAGGCGGTGGCGCTGGCCCGTATCGACCATCCGGGCGTGGTGTCGCTGTACGACAGCGGGCTGCACGGAGACACGCCCTACTTCGTGATGCAGATCGTGGACGGTGTCGATCTCGCGACGCTGGTCGAGGCGGGTCCACTCGCCCCCGGCGTGGCGGGCTTCGTCGGCTTCGGGATGGCACAGGCACTGGCGGCGGCACACGCGGCGGGCGTGCTCCACCGCGACGTCAAACCGACGAACGTGGGCGTCACCCGTCAGGGCGGTGTGGTGATACACGACTTCGGCCTGGCACGGCTGGCCGGTGAGTCGGCCATCACCCGCACGGGGTTCATGATGGGAACGCCCCAATTCATGGCGCCTGAAGTGATCATGGGGGCTGCGCCGGGGCCGACCGTGGACCTGTACGGGCTGGGCGTCTGTCTGTACCTCATGCTCACGGGCAGTCTGCCCTTCGGCCCAGCCACCGAGGTGGGCACCGTCGTGGACAGCGCGCTCGGAACGGGTGTCCCACCGCTGAGCACGGGTCGGTTCCCCTCCGTTCCCGGGGAGCTCGCCGCTCTGGTGGACCAGCTGTGCGCACGCGAGGCATCTGACCGCCCGCAGACAGCGGCCGAGGCCGCCCGGCTTCTGGAACCGTTCCTGGGCGGCGGCGGGGCGGCTCTGGCGGAGCTGGTCGCGGAGAAGGTCCGCGACACCGCGATCCGGCAGGTCTACGCTCCCGAGCCGCAGCACGGTGCCACGGTTGAGCCGGGGCCCGAGTACGACTGGGACGAGAACGCCGTACCCGGTCAGCGCAGGCGGGGGCGCGACGGGTTCAGGCCGCTTACGCTCAGCACGACGACCAGGCGGCTGGTCCTCAGCAGCATGACCCCGCAGAATGCGGCTTCACGGCAGCGCGAAGCGGTGAGCCTCGTGCTGCGCGGGGAGCTTCAAGAGGCGGTCCAGATGCTGTCGTCCATCACCCAGGTCTGCCTGTCCTCGCTCGGCCCGCACCATCCCACCACGCTGACCAGTCAGTTCTGGCAGGCTGTCTGCCTCGCGCGGCTGGGGGCCGGCCCTGAGGCACTCGAACTTTTCTCGCGGGTCAACCGCCACACCGACCACAGGGGGGCCGACGGCCATGGGTGAATACGACGTACGACTGGCCCCGGACAGCCAGGAGGACGGCGCCGAGGAGCACCTGCGCTCCTTGCTGAGCTGGCTCCGGGAGGACGAGAGCCTCGACCAGACCGTGCACGGCAGCCTCAGCGGCCCGGCACCGCGCAGTGCCGAGGAGATGGGCACGGGCCTGGACCTGGTGGCCCTAACCGTCGGCAGTGTGCTCTCCACGGGTTCACTGGTCTTCTCCGTACTGCAATGGCAGGCCGCGCGACGCCGGGCCCCGGCCCTGATCCTGCGCCGGGGCTCCGTCGAGGTGCACCTGCCGGCAGGCCGGGCGGCCGATGCCGGGGAACTGCGCCGTATCGTGTCCGTGCTCGGTGAGGACGACCGACAGAGCCAGGGGCCCGGGGGCGATGACGGGACTGCCTGACCCCGGCGCCTCCAGGGCTGTGCTGATCGGCACCGCCTCCTACCGCCATCTGCACGCGCTGCCCGCCGTCGAGGCCAACCTGGCGGACCTCCGGGCGGAGCTCTGCGACGCGACCGTTTGGGGCCTGCCCCCGCAGCACTGCGCTGTCGTCGCCGATCCCCAGCACGCGGCGTCCATGCTGGACCCGGTACGGCAGGCGGGGGAGGAAGCCACCGACACCTTGCTCGTCTACTACGCAGGCCATGGGATGCGCGACACGGATTCCGCGGACCTCTATCTGGGGCTGGGGGGTTCGCGGGAGAACGCCGGATACACCGCCGTCGCCTACCAGCATGTGCGGGCCGAGCTCCGTGCCTCCCGCGCCCGCCGCAAGATCGTAGTGCTTGACTGCTGCTTCAGCGGGAGGGCGGCCAGGACCCTGACCGCCGGGCAGAACGTACTCGCCGCACAGGCTGCCGTCGACGGCGCATACGTCATCACCGCGTCCCCCCACGACAGGATGGCCCTGGCTCCGGACGGCGAGCGGTACACCGCCTTCACCGGGGAGCTGCTGACGCTGCTGCGCGAAGGGCTCCAGGACGGTCCTGAACTCCTGGATCTGGACACCGTCTTCCGGACCCTGGAGCAACGGCTCCGGGGCAAGAACCGCCCGCTGCCTCAGCGCTCGCAGGAGAACGGCGTCGGCCGGCTCGGACTCGTCCGGAACAAGGCCCGCGCCGCGCACCGTTCACCGGCCGGGCCTGTCCTCGCCGCCGACGTGAGAGCGTCCATGGTGGCGGCGGGACTCGGTCTGGCCCGGATGCTGCGGGCCGAAGGGCGCGGCAGGGACGCCCTCCCGGTTCTGCGGCTCGCGCTCCAGGAGCGTGTGCCCGGCGGCGAGGGCAGCTTGCTCGCCGTGCAGTTGGAACTGGCCGACATGCTCGCGGAGGCGGGCCAGACCGGTGAGGCCATCGAGGTGCTCGAGCTGGCCTTCCAGCAAGCTCACAAGATCTATGGGCCCGAGGCGGTGCTGGTCTGCCGACGGCTGGCGGACCTGCTCCAGGAGTCCGGTAACCACATCCAGGCGTGCGAGGTTCTCAAGCACGCGCTCGACCTGGCGGAGAACGGCATCCGCGCGCAGTCGTAGCTCTGCGCCTCCTGGCCCGGTCCGCCGTCCCGCGCGGTCCCCGGACGCCGAGGGCTCCCGCACCGCGTCGGTGCGGGAGCCCTCGGCGAGCCGGTGGTGGCCACCCGGCCTCTCAGCCGCCGAACTCCTCCAGGCCCTTCAGCGCCTGGTCCAGCAGCGCCTGACGGCCCTCCAGCTCACGGGAGAGCTTGTCGGCCCTGGCGTTGTTGCCCGAGGTGCGCGCCGTGTCGATCTGCGTGCGCAACTTGTCGACGGCCGCCTGGAGCTGACCGGTCAGACCCTCGGCGCGTGCCCGCGCCTCCGGGTTCGTCCGGCGCCACTCGGACTCCTCGGCCGCCTGGAGCGCGCGTTCCACCGCCTGCACCCGGCCCTCGACCTGCGGGCGGGCGTCACGCGGCACGTGGCCGATGGCCTCCCAGCGCTCGTTGACGGACCGGAAAGCGGCCCGGGCCGCCTTCAGATCCGTCACCGGGACCAGCTTCTCGGCCTCGGCGGCGAGCTCCTCCTTGAGCTTGAGGTTCTCGCCCTGCTCCGCGTCCCGCTCGGCGAAGACACCGCTGCGGGCCGCGAAGAAGACGTCCTGGGCGCCGCGGAAGCGGTTCCACAGCTCGTCCTCGGCCTCGCGCTGGGCGCGGCCCGCGGCCTTCCACTCCGTCATCAGGTCGCGGTAACGCGCGGCCGTCGTACCCCAGTCGGTCGAGCCGGCGAGCGACTCCGCCTCGGCGACCAGCTTCTCCTTGACCTTGCGTGCCTCCTCGCGCTGGGCGTCCAGCGCGGCGAAGTGGGCCTTGCGGCGCTTGGAGAAGGCGGAACGCGCATGCGAGAAGCGGTGCCACAGCTCGTCGTCGGACTTGCGGTCCAGACGAGGCAGCCCCTTCCACGTGTCGACGAGCGCCCGCAGACGCTCACCCGCCGACCGCCACTGCTCGCTCTGCGCCAACTCCTCGGCCTCGACGACGAGCGCCTCCTTGGCCAGCCGGGCCTCGTCGGCCTGCTTCGCCTTCTGGACCTTGCGCTCCTCGCGGCGTGAGTCGACCGTCGCGACGAGGCCGTCCAGCCGCTTGCCGAGCGCGGCGAGGTCGCCGACGGCGTGGTGCTCGTCGATCTGCTGACGCAGGTGCTCGATCGCCGCCGTGGCGTCCTTCGACGACAGATCGGTGGTCTTCACCCGCCGCTCGAGGAGGCCGATCTCGACCACCAAGCCCTCGTACTTGCGCTCGAAATAGGCCAGAGCCTCCTCGGGGGAACCGGCCTGCCACGATCCGACGACCTGCTCGCCCTCGGCTGTACGCACGTACACGGTGCCCGTCTCGTCGACACGGCCCCACGGGTCGCTGCTCACAGCGCCTCCTCCACCTGATGCATCGAAGGGTTCGCCTCCGTGCATCGTCCACAGTTTCCTGGGGCGGGCAGCGCCCGCCCTGCACAACGCCAATCTAGGCGACCGGCCGCCCGGCTGTCCGCACTCAGCGCGGCCGAAATTCTCCGGTGCGCTCCGGGAACCTCGTGCCGGGCGGCCGCACGTACGGTCAGGTCTTGTCGACCGTGGCCTTCTCGACCGTGACGGTCTTCTTCGGAGCGCCGTCACCCGCCCCACCGGCCACGCCCGCCTCGGCGACCTTCTTGACGGCCTTCAGGCCGGCATCGTCCATGGTGCCGAACGGCGTGTAGCTGGGCGGGAGTTTGGTGTCCTTGTAGACCAGGAAGAACTGGCTGCCGCCCGTGCCCGGCTGGCCGGTGTTCGCCATCGCGACGGTACCCGCCGGGTACGTCACCGCGCCGTCGTCGCCCGCCTTGCCCAGCGCGGTCAGGTTCTCGTCCGGGATCGTGTACCCGGGGCCGCCGGTCCCGTCGCCCTTCGGGTCACCGCACTGGAGAACGAAAATGCCCTCCGTGGTGAGGCGGTGACACTTCGTGTTGTCGAAGTACTCCTTGTCCGCGAGGGCCTTGAACGAGTTCGTGGTGTGCGGGGTCTTCGCCGCGTCCATCGCGATGCCGATGTCACCCTGGCTCGTCTTGAGCGACATCGAGTACTTCGCCTTCTTGTCGATCTTCATCGCCGGCTCCGGAGCGCCGCTCTCGCTCTCCGAGGGCGATGGCGTCGCCGACGGGCTGGCGGTCGCTGCCGCGTCCGCGGTGTCCTTCGTGTCGTCGCCGTCGAGCGAGACGTACGCGCCCGCAGCGATGACCGCCACCACGGCCACCGACGAGGCGATGATCACCGTGAGGCGCCTGGTCCTCCGGCGCGCTTCCTCCCGGCGCTGCTGCTGCCGCTCGAACTTCTCCCGGGCGAGCTGCCGCCGCCGCTGATCGCTGCTGACCACCGGATGATCTCCTTGTGCGTCGTGTGATCGGTCCTGGAATGCCCGTACGGTATATGGGTTAGCTGTGGAATGCGGAGCGCCGGTAGTCTCTGATCTGCCGCATTTCCCTCCGCGGACCTCCTCGTCGGACGAACACTAAGGACGATCGTGCTCATTGCCGGGTTCCCCGCCGGGGCCTGGGGGACCAATTGCTACCTGGTCGCCCCCGCCGCCGGCGAGGAGTGCGTGATCATCGACCCGGGCCACCAGGCCGCCCAGGGCGTCGAGGAAGCGCTCAAGAAGCATCGGCTCAAGCCCGTCGCCGTCGTCCTCACCCACGGCCACATCGACCACGTCGCCTCGGTCGTCCCCGTGTGCGGCGCCCATGACGTCCCCGCCTGGATCCATCCTCAGGACCGCTACATGATGAGCGACCCCGAGAAGGCGCTGGGCCGGTCCATCGGGATGCCGCTGATGGGCGAGCTGACCGTCGGCGAGCCGGACGACGTCAAGGAGCTGACCGACGGTGCCCGGCTGGAGCTGGCGGGCCTGGAGTTCGGTGTCGCGCACGCGCCCGGCCATACCAAGGGGTCGGTGACGTTCAGGATGCCCGAGGCCGCGGATGTCCCGCAGGTCCTCTTCTCGGGTGACCTGCTCTTCGCCGGCTCCGTCGGACGCACCGACCTGCCCGGCGGCGACCACGCCGAGCTGCTCGAGTCGCTGGCCCGCGTGTGCCTGCCGCTCGACGACTCGACCGTGGTGCTGTCCGGCCACGGCCCCCAGACGACCATCGGCCGCGAGCGCGCCTCCAACCCGTACATGAACGGTCTGGCCGCGCCCCGCCGAGGAATGTGACGAGAGAGAACAACCGTGAGTACCTTCCAGGCCCCCAAGGGCACGTACGACCTGATCCCGCCGCGCTCCGCGAAGTTCCTCGCGGTGCGCGAGGCGATCTCCGCACCCCTGAAGAACTCCGGCTACGGCTACATCGAGACGCCCGGCTTCGAGGACGTCGCCCTGTTCTCACGCGGTGTCGGTGAGTCCACCGACATCGTGTCCAAGGAGATGTACGCCTTCGAGACCAAGGGCGGCGACCAGCTCGCACTGCGCCCCGAGGGCACCGCGTCCGTGCTGCGCGCGGCGCTGGAGGCCAACCTGCACAAGGCGGGCAACCTCCCCGTCAAGCTCTGGTACTCAGGCTCGTACTACCGCTACGAGAAGCCGCAGGCGGGCCGTTACCGTCACTTCTCGCAGGTGGGTGCCGAGGCCATCGGTACCGAGGACCCCGCGCTCGACGCCGAGCTGATCATCCTCGCCGACCAGGCGTACCGCTCGCTCGGCCTCAGCCAGTTCCGGATCCTGCTGAACTCGCTGGGCGACAAGGAGTGCCGTCCCGTCTACCGGGAGGCGCTCCAGGCGTTCCTGCGCGATCTCGATCTCGACGAGGAGACCCGCCGCCGCATCGAGATCAACCCGCTGCGGGTCCTCGACGACAAGCGGTCCGACGTCCAGAAGCAGCTGACCGGTGCCCCGATGCTGCGCGACTTCCTGTGCGACGCCTGCAAGGCGTACCACGAGGAGGTCCGCGATCTGCTGACGGCGGCCGGCGTGGTGTACGAGGACGACGAGAAGCTGGTCCGTGGCCTCGACTACTACACCCGCACCACCTTCGAGTTCGTCCACGACGGGCTGGGCTCCCAGTCCGCGGTGGGCGGCGGCGGCCGGTACGACGGCCTGTCCGAGATGATCGGCGGCCCGGCCCTCCCGTCCGTCGGCTGGGCGCTCGGCGTGGACCGTACGGTGCTGGCCCTGGAGGCGGAGGGCGTCGAACTCGAGATCCCCGCCACCACCAGCGTGTACGCCGTACCGCTGGGCGAAGAGGCGCGACGGGTGCTCTTCGGCCTGGTCACGGAACTGCGGAAGGCCGGGGTCGCCACGGACTTCGCGTACGGCGGCCGTGGTCTCAAGGGCGCGATGAAGAACGCGAACCGTTCCGGCGCCCACTACACGATCGTGGCCGGGGAACGTGATCTCGCCGAGGGCGCGGTCCAGCTCAAGGACATGGAGTCGGGCGACCAGGAAGCTGTCGCGCTCGACGCGCTCGTGGCCACGGTGCGGGCCAAGCTGGCCTGAACCCCGCCTGTTCACACCGTGCCCGTCCGGTTCCTCCGGGCGGGCACGGTGCGTCGGCGCCCTCAGCTCCAGGGCGGACAAGAGGCGGCCACGCCTCCCGTAGCGTCAACTCGGCAGGTGCGGATTCATCCGGCCGGATGCTTCCCCTGCGGGGCCGCCGACGGTGGCGGAGACGGCCGGGTCCCTGCCGGGCACGGGACACCGGAAGGCCGTCCCGCGCGCAACCCCCGTACGCCGACCGGCAGTTCCACCCGGTGGGGAAGGGGGCCCGTCGCCCTGCGTTCGATGCTCCCTCCGGGCGCACCTTTATGTTCATCGAACGGTTGCCCGTGTCGGCGGTGCGGCACAATGTCCATGCCCGGCCGGCTACTCAGCGATGGAACGGCGATATGACGATGGCAGCGGTAGACCACCCCTCCTCCCGGCAGGACGAGGACAGCGGCGCGACAACCTTCGGCGGCAGCCGCGCGCTCGCGCTTCTGCTGGTGATCACCGGCGCGGCCGGGCTGCTCGCCGCCTGGGTGATCACGATCGACAAGTTCAAGCTGCTCGAGGACCCGAGCTTCACCCCGGGCTGCAGCCTGAACCCGGTGGTCGCCTGCGGAAACATCATGAAGAGCGAGCAGGCCTCCGCCTTCGGCTTCCCCAACCCGATGCTCGGCATCGCCACCTACTCGGTGGTCATCGGCATCGGCATGGCGCTCCTCGCCGGTGCCCGCTTCCGCGCCTGGTACTGGCTGGGCCTCAACGCGGGCACGCTGTTCGGCGTCGGCTTCTGCACCTGGCTGCAGTACCAGTCGCTGTACAACATCAACTCGCTCTGCCTGTGGTGCTGCCTGGCCTGGGTCGCCACGATCTTGATGTTCTGCTACGTCACCACCCACAACATCAAGCACGGCATCCTGCCCGCCCCCGCCTGGCTGCGGAACACCCTCACCGAATTCCACTGGGTGCCGCCGGTGCTCTGGATCGGGATCATCGGCATGCTGATCCTGACCCGCTGGTGGGACTTCTGGACCAGCTGACGCGCCAGGCGGTCCTGTCAGTGGGGTGACATAGGCTTCGTGACGTGGAGCCCGACCTCTTTACCGCAGCAGCCGAAGACCGCCAGGAGAAGGACCCGTCCAGCAGCCCCCTCGCTGTCCGGATGCGTCCTCGCACGCTGGACGAGGTGGTCGGCCAGCAGCATCTGCTCAAGCAGGGCTCGCCGCTCCGCCGCCTCGTAGGCGAGGGCAGCGGAGGGCCCGCGGGTCCCTCGTCGGTGATCCTGTGGGGCCCGCCCGGCACAGGCAAGACGACTCTGGCGTACGTGGTCAGCAAGGCCACCAACAAGCGCTTCGTCGAGCTCTCCGCGATCACCGCGGGCGTCAAGGAGGTCCGGGCCGTCATCGAGGGCGCGCGCCGCGCCACGGGCGGCTTCGGCAAGGAAACCGTCCTCTTCCTCGACGAGATCCACCGCTTCTCCAAGGCCCAGCAGGACTCCCTGCTCCCCGCCGTGGAGAACCGCTGGGTCACGCTGATCGCGGCCACCACGGAGAATCCGTACTTCTCGATCATCTCCCCGCTGCTGTCGCGCTCCCTGCTCCTCACCCTGGAGCCCCTCACGGACGAGGATCTGCGGGCGCTCCTGCGCCGGGCCATGACCGACGAGCGCGGTCTGGGCGGCGCGGTCACGCTGCCCGAGGCGGCCGAAGCACATCTGATGCGGATCGCGGGCGGTGACGCCCGGCGGGCGCTGACGGCCCTGGAGGCGGCGGCCGGAGCGGCCCTCGCCAAGCACGAGCCGGAGATCACGCTGGAGACGCTCGAGGAGACCGTCGACCGCGCCGCTGTGAAGTACGACCGTGACGGCGACCAGCACTACGACGTGGCGAGCGCCCTGATCAAGTCGATCCGCGGGTCCGACGTGGACGCGGCCCTGCACTACCTGGCCCGGATGATCGAGGCGGGGGAGGACCCGCGCTTCATCGCCCGGCGGCTGATGATCTCCGCGAGCGAGGACATCGGACTCGCCGATCCGACGGCGCTGCCCACGGCGGTGGCGGCTGCCCAGGCGGTCGCCATGATCGGCTTCCCCGAGGCGGCGCTCACCCTCAGCCACGCCACGATCGCCCTGGCGCTCGCACCCAAGTCGAACGCGGCGACGCTGGCCATTTTCGCCGCGCAGGAAGACGTGCGCCGGGGTCTCGCCGGCCCGGTCCCGGCCCATCTGCGCGACGGCCACTACAAGGGCGCCGCCAAGCTGGGCCACGCCCAGGGCTATGTCTACCCGCACGACGTCCCCGGCGGTATCGCCGCCCAGGAGTACGCCCCGGACGCCGTCCGCGGCAGGCGCTACTACGAGCCCACGCGGTACGGCGCGGAGGCACGCTACGCCGACGTGGCGGACCGGGTCCGTGAGCGGCTCGGCCGCGGCGAGCAGGGCGGTCCGGCGTCCTCGTGACCGCCGCTCAGCAGGACGCCGCTTCGAAGAGGGAGTGCATCGCGCGGCGCAGCTCGCCGACGTCGCGCACGGGATCGGGGAATTCGAACCGGGCGTCGAAGCAGGCGCTGCCGTCCTCGACGAAGCGCACCCTGAGGCCGAACCGGTCGAGCGCCACCGGGACGGCGTCGAGCCCGTGCTCCGCACAGCCGTACTCGGCGCGGTCACCGAGCAGCGCGGACAGCGTGGTCATCTGCTCGCTGTGTGCGGCGTGCAGATGCTGGAGCAGCTCGGCCTCATGAGTGACCAGCGGGTCGGCGACCGCGTCCCGGAGTTCCTCCGGCTCCACCTCCTCGCATCCCCACAGATCGTCGACCGAGACCTCACCGGTCTCCAGCCGGAGCATCATCCGGCCGGGTTGTGCGACCCCGGGCACGGCGGTGAGCCAGCCGGCGATCCTGGCGCGGCCTCGGATCCGGTGCGGGACGGAGACCGGCGCGACATCGGTGATCTCCAGCACGGCGGTCAGTTCGTCGCCCTGGGCACGGGTCGCGGCCCGTACGACCGGGGAATCGGCGGGGAACCCGAGGAACAGATCGCCCTCGGGACCCATGCTCCTGCTGTCGGGCATCAGCTGGTCCGGGTGGACCACCGACAGCCCGGGTACGAGCAGTACCGCGGAGCAGGTACTCTGTACGAGAGTTCGTGTGCGCTCGGCTGCTGACGGCATCCGAGTGTTTTCAAGCCCGCTGGGACGCGGCTGACCACGATCAGATCGGCCTTCCGTCGTAGCAGCACCTTCTGATGTGCTGCCGCTGTCTGTGCTGTCCGTGACGTGTGTGGTGTTCCCAGGGCGAGACATGCGATCTCCTTGAGTAAGGTAAGCCTAACCTAACCTACACGGAGGTCTGGAGAACGTGCCTAACCAGTCGCGTCCCAAGGTCAAGAAGTCGCGTGCCCTCGGCATCGCCCTGACGCCGAAGGCTGTCAAGTACTTCGAAGCCCGCCCCTACCCGCCGGGCGAGCACGGCCGTGGCCGCAAGCAGAACTCGGACTACAAGGTCCGTCTGCTCGAGAAGCAGCGTCTGCGTGCGCAGTACGACATCAGCGAGCGCCAGATGGCGCGTGCCTACGACCGCGCCCGTAAGGCCGAGGGCAAGACGGGCGAGGCGCTGGTCGTCGAGCTCGAGCGCCGCCTCGACGCCCTGGTCCTGCGTTCGGGCATCGCCCGCACCATCTACCAGGCCCGCCAGATGGTCGTCCACGGCCACATCGAGGTCAACGGTGGCAAGGTCGACAAGCCGTCCTTCCGCGTGCGCCCCGACGACGTCGTGCAGGTCCGCGAGCGCAGCCGCACCAAGGTCCCCTTCCAGGTGGCCCGCGAGGGTGGCTACGACACCGACGGCGAGACCCCGCGCTACCTCCAGGTGAACCTGAAGGCCCTGGCCTTCCGCCTGGACCGGGACCCGAACCGCAAGGAAATCCCGGTCATCTGCGACGAGCAGCTCGTCGTCGAGTACTACGCCCGCTGATCCAGGCGTAGCTCTCAGCCGAGCTCGGGCCCGCCCCTCCCTGCCGTACGGGAGGCGGCGGGCCTTCGCGTTTCCTCGGCCGAAGGGCCTCCCCCCGGGAACGAGCCGTCGTCCGCACCGGCGCCGAGCGCCCGCGCCACCGCGGCCTTCGCGTCCAGCAGGCCCGGATCCAGGACCCGCGCCGCCCGCCCGTAATGCGGTACGGCGCGAGACGCCCGGCGCGATAGGCTCGGGGAACGACGATCGGCAGTGGTGGCGGGACGCGCCGGCCGAGCAGTGACAGGAAGATACCGGCCGGGACAAGGCCCCGGCCGATGCGGGTGACGAGCAGAGAGCGGTGCACTGTGTCCGGTGGAGAGGTGGCCGGCATCCTGGTGGCTGTCTTCTGGGCGATCCTGGTGTCCTTCCTCGCCGTGGTACTGGTGAGGCTGGCCCAGACGCTCAAGGCGACCACCGCCCTGGTGGCGGATGTGACGGAGCAGGCGGTTCCGTTGCTCGCCGACGCCTCCGCCACGTTGCGCACCGCGCAGACCCAGCTCGACAAGGTCGACGCCATCGCCAGCGACGTCCAGGAGGTCACCTCCAACGCCTCCGCGCTCTCCACCACCGTCGCGTCGACGTTCGGCGGCCCGCTCGTGAAGGTGGCCGCGTTCGGCTACGGCGTACGGCAGGCGCTCGGCCGCCGTACCGCCGCGGAGCCGGAACCGGCCCGCCGGACCTCCCGCCGCACCGTGATCGTCGGCCGTACCGTGCCGTCCGCCCGTGACAGGAAGCGGAACGGCCGAAGCTCCCGCGGACAGAAGGACTGACCCAGCGATGTTCCGCCGCACCTTCTGGTTCACCGCCGGCGCAGCCGCCGGCGTCTGGGCCACCACCAAGGTCAACCGCAAGATCCGGCAGCTGACCCCCGAGAGTCTCGCGGCGCAGGCCGCCGACAAGGCGATCGAGGCGGGTCACAAGCTGAAGGACTTCGCCCTCGACGTGCGCGAGGGCATGGTCAGGCGCGAGGCCGAACTGGGCGGGGCGCTCGGCATCGAGGCACCGGCCGACCCCGAACTCGTCGCCCACCGCACACTCCCCTACAACTCGAACAACCGGAATGAGGACCACTAATGGAGTCGGCTGAAATTCGCCGCCGCTGGCTGAGCTTCTTCGAGGAGCGCGGCCACACTGTCGTGCCTTCGGCGTCGCTCATCGCGGACGACCCGACTCTGCTGCTGGTCCCCGCGGGCATGGTTCCCTTCAAGCCCTACTTCCTCGGCGAGGTCAAGCCGCCCGCCCCGCGCGTCACCAGCGTGCAGAAGTGCGTGCGCACGCCGGACATCGAAGAGGTCGGCAAGACCACCCGGCACGGCACGTTCTTCCAGATGTGCGGCAACTTCTCGTTCGGCGACTACTTCAAGGAAGGCGCGATCGAGTTCGCCTGGGCCGCGCTCACGAACTCCGTGGAGGACGGCGGCTTCGGCCTCGATCCCGAGCGTCTGTGGATCACGGTCTACCTCGATGACGACGAGGCCGAGCAGATCTGGCGCGAGAAGATCGGCGTCCCGGCCGAGCGCATCCAGCGCCTGGGCAAGAAGGACAACTTCTGGTCCATGGGCGTCCCCGGTCCCTGCGGCCCGTGCTCCGAGATCAACTACGACCGCGGCCCCGAGTTCGGCGTCGAGGGCGGCCCCGCCGTCAACGACGAGCGCTACGTGGAGATCTGGAACCTGGTCTTCATGCAGTACGAGCGCGGCGCCGGCGACGGCAAGGAGGACTTCCCGATCCTCGGCGACCTGCCGTCGCAGAACATCGACACCGGTCTCGGTCTCGAACGCCTGGCGATGATCCTCCAGGGCGTACAGAACATGTACGAGACCGACACCCTGCGCGTCGTCATGGACAAGGCCACGGAGCTCACCGGTGTGCGGTACGGCGCCGAACAGGGCTCCGACGTCTCCCTCCGGGTGGTCGCCGACCACATCCGTACGTCGGTGATGCTCATCGGTGACGGCGTCACCCCGGGCAACGAGGGCCGCGGCTACGTCCTGCGCCGCATCATGCGCCGCGCCATCCGCAACATGCGGCTCATGGGTGCCACCGGCCCCGTCGTCCGCGAGCTCGTCGACGTCGTCGTCGACACCATGGGGCAGCAGTACCCGGAGCTGATCACCGACCGCAAGCGCATCGAGACCGTCGCCCTCGCCGAGGAAGCCGCCTTCCTCAAGGCCCTCAAGGGCGGCACGAACATCCTCGACACCGCCGTCACCGAGACCAAGGCCGCCGGTGGCAGGGTCCTGGCCGGCGACAAGGCGTTCCTGCTCCACGACACCTGGGGCTTCCCGATCGACCTGACGCTGGAGATGGCCGCCGAACAGGGCCTCTCGGTCGACGAGGACGGCTTCCGCCGTCTGATGAAGGAGCAGCGGGAGCGCGCCAAGGCCGACGCCAAGGCCAAGAAGACCGGGCACGCCGACCTGTCCGCCTACCGTGAGGTCGCCGACAACTCAGGCGTCACCGAGTTCACCGGCTACACCAGCAACGAGGGCGAGTCGAAGATCGTCGGCCTGCTCGTCGACGGCGTGCCCTCGCCCGCCGCCACCGAGGGCGACGAGGTCGAGGTCGTCCTCGACCGCACCCCCTTCTACGCCGAGGGCGGTGGCCAGCTCGCCGACCAGGGCCGGATCAGGCTCGACACCGGCGCCGTCATCCAGATCCGGGACGTGCAGCAGCCCGTCCCGGGCGTCTCGGTCCACAAGGGCTCGGTCCAGGTCGGCGAGGTGACGGTCGGCGCCTCCGCCTACGCCGCCATCGACAACACCCGCCGCCGTGCCATCGCCCGCGCCCACAGCGCCACGCACCTCACCCACCAGGCGCTGCGCGACGCCCTCGGCCCGACGGCCGCCCAGGCCGGCTCGGAGAACTCGCCCGGCCGCTTCCGCTTCGACTTCGGCTCGCCCGCCGCCGTACCCGGCACGGTCCTCACCGACGTCGAGCAGAAGATCAACGAGGTCCTCTCGCGGGAGCTCGACGTCCAGGCCGAGGTCATGTCCATCGACGACGCCAAGAAGCAGGGCGCCATCGCGGAGTTCGGCGAGAAGTACGGCGAGCGGGTCCGGGTCGTCACCATCGGCGACTTCTCCAAGGAGCTGTGCGGCGGTACCCACGTCCACAACACCTCCCAGCTGGGTCTGGTGAAGCTGCTCGGCGAGTCGTCCATCGGCTCCGGTGTGCGCCGCATCGAGGCCCTGGTCGGCGTGGACGCCTACAACTTCCTCGCCAAGGAGCACACGGTCGTCGCCCAGCTCCAGGAGCTGGTCAAGGGCCGTCCCGAGGAGCTCCCGGAGAAGATCGCCGGAATGCTCGGCAAGCTGAAGGACGCCGAGAAGGAGATCGAGAAGTTCCGCGCGGAGAAGGTCCTCCAGGCCGCCGCCGGACTGGTCGACTCCGCCAAGGACGTACGGGGCGTCGCCCTGGTCACCGGGCAGGTGCCGGACGGCACCTCGGCCGACGACCTGCGCAAGCTCGTCCTCGACGTGCGTGGGCGCATCCAGGGCGGCCGCCCGGCCGTCGTGGCCCTGTTCACCACCGCCAACGGCCGCCCGCTGACGGTCATCGCCACGAACGAGGCCGCTCGCGGGCGCGGCCTCAAGGCCGGTGACCTGGTGCGCACCGCTGCCAAGACCCTCGGTGGTGGAGGCGGCGGCAAGCCCGACGTCGCCCAGGGCGGCGGTCAGAACCCGGACGCCATCGGCGACGCCGTCGCCGCTGTCGAACGCCTCGTCACCGAGACGGCGTGACGCCGGACATGTCGCAGATGCGTCGTGGACGCCGACTCGCCATCGACGTCGGTGACGCCCGGATCGGGGTCGCCTCGTGCGACCCCGACGGGATCCTCGCCACGCCGGTGGAGACCGTGCCGGGACGTGACGTCCCGGCCGCCCACCGGCGGCTCGGCCAGATCGTCGAGGAGTACGAGCCGATCGAGGTCATCGTCGGGCTGCCCCGCTCCCTGGGCGGGGGTGAGGGTCCGGCGGCGGCCAAGGTCCGTGCCTTCGCGCAGGTGTTCGCCCGCGCGATCGCACCGATCCCCGTACGTCTCGTGGACGAGAGGATGACCACAGTGACGGCCACTCAGGGACTACGCGCTTCGGGCGTGAAGTCCAAGAAGGGCCGGTCTGTCATCGACCAAGCTGCCGCTGTGGTGATCCTTCAGAACGCTCTGGAGTCCGAACGGGCGTCAGGCACCGCACCCGGCGAGGGCGTCGAAGTGGTTGTCTGATCGCGATACGGTAACGTTCCGCGCGATGCGCCGGTGTTCGAACAGACACCGCACAGCAAAGCGAAGAGACGGAGCGTCGTCTCGCGGCTCAAGGGGATCGATGACTGAGTATGGCCGGGGCCCCGGCTCCGAACCGTGGCATCCCGAGGACCCCCTGTACGGGGACCAGGGATGGGGAGGCCAGCAGGCGGCCCACGGCCAGGGCCAGTACGAAGGCCAGCAGCAGCCCTACGCGCAGGACCCTCACGCCCAGCAGGGCTACCCGCAGGACCCGTACGCGCAGCAGCACCAACACCAGCAGCAGTACGGCGCGCCGCAGGACCCGTACGCGCAGCAGCAGCAGCAGCAGCCGCAGCAGCAGCCGCAGTACGACGGCGGCTGGGACACCGGCCAGCAGGCGGCGATGCCGTACGGCGCCCAGCAGCAGCCCCAGTACGGCAACGAGCCCGGCGGCTACGGCGAACAGGCCGACTACTACGGCACTCCCGAGGCCTACCCTCCGCCGCAGCCCCCGGGCCATCGCGAGCAGGCGCCCCAGCAGCAGGTACCTGACCAGCAGGGCCAGGACTGGGACCCGGACGTGCCGCAGGAGGAGACGCATCCTTTCTTCACGGGTGCGGACGAGCCGGCCGACGGGCGTGATTCCGGCTCCGGTGGGGACGACGACCACGACGACGACCCGCGTGAGTCCCGCAGGGGCGGCGGCGAACGTCGCGGCAAGGCCAAGAAGAAGAGCCGCAACGGCTGTGCCTGCCTGGGCGTCGCGGCGGTTCTCGTCGGCGGCCTCGGCGGGGTGGGGTACCTCGGCTACTCGTACTTCCAGAACCAGTTCGGCTCGGCGCCCGACTACGCGGGCGAGGGCACGGGCTCGGTCGAGGTGGAGATCCCGCCGGGTGCGCTGGGCAACGAGATCGCGAACATCCTGAAGAAGGCCGGCGTCGTGAAATCCGTCGACGCCTTCGTCTCGGCGCAGAACGGGAACCCGAAAGGGGGGGCCCTGCAGGCCGGGTCCTATCTCCTGAAGAAGGAGATGTCGGCGAAGAGCGCCGTCGAAATGATGCTGGACCCGAAGAGCCAGAACGGACTGATGGTCACTCCGGGTTCGCGCAACGCCACCGTGTACGCGGAGCTCGACAAGAGGCTGCAGCTCAAGGCAGGTACGACCGAGGGCGTCGCCAAGACCCACGCGGGCAGCCTCGGCCTCCCCGACTGGGCGGACAACGACCCGGCCATAAAGGATCCGCTGGAGGGTTTCCTCTACCCGGCCACCTATGCGGTCACCAAGGGGACGAAACCCGAAGCCGTTCTGGAGAAGATGGTCGGACGGGCCACCGTCGAGTACGACAAACTCGATCTGGAAGCAACTGCCAAGAAGCACAACTTGGACGGACCCTGGCAGGTCCTCACCGTCGCGAGCCTCGTCCAGGCCGAGGGCAAGACGCACGATGACTTCCGGAAGATGAGCGAAGTCGTCTACAACCGTCTCAAGCCCACCAACACCGAGACGAATCAGTTGCTTCAGTTCGACTCGTCGTTCAACTACCTCATGAAGCAGAGCAAGATCAATATCAGCGTGTCCGAGATCCACAAGAACAAGGACCCGTACAACACCTACACGCAGCGGGGCCTCACACCAGGGCCCATCGGTAACCCGGGCACCGACGCGCTTGCCGCGGCCCTGAACCCTACTGCGGACGGCTGGCTGTACTTCGTGGCCACCGACGGGCAGCACAAGACCGAGTTCGCCAAGACCTATGACGACTTCCTGAAGCTCAAGGAAAAGTTCGATGCCCTCGAATGAGGCCCACAGGGCCGCGGTCCTCGGCTCGCCCATCGCCCACTCCCTCTCCCCGGTCCTGCACCGGGCCGCGTACGCGGAGCTCGGCCTCGACACCTGGTCGTACGAGCGCTTCGACGTGGACGAGGCAGCCCTCCCCGGCTTCGTCGAGGGGCTGGACTCCTCCTGGGCAGGGCTCTCGCTGACCATGCCGCTCAAGCGGGCGATCATCCCGCTGCTGGACGGCATCAGCGACACGGCGGCGTCGGTCGAGACCGTCAACACCGTCGTCCTCACCGAGGACGGCCGGCGGGTCGGCGACAACACCGACATCCCCGGCATGGTCGCCGCCCTGCACGAACGCGGGGTCGAGAAGGTCGAGTCCGCCGCCGTCCTCGGTGCCGGAGCCACGGCGTCCTCCGCGCTGGCCGCTCTCGCCGAGATCTGCACCGGGCCGGTCACCGCCTACGTGCGCAGCGCGGCACGCGCCGACGAGATGCGTGGCTGGGGCGAACGTCTCGGTGCCGACGTCAGGATCGCGGACTGGGCGACGGCGGCCGAGGCGCTGCACGCCCCCCTGGTGATCGCCACCACACCGGTCGGCACCACCGACGCCCTGGCCGGCGCCGTTCCCGCGGCGCCCGGCACTCTGTTCGACGTGCTGTACGAGCCCTGGCCGACCGTGCTGGCCTCGCGCTGGTCGTCGGCCGGGGGGACCGTCGTCGGGGGCCTCGACCTCCTCGTCCACCAAGCGGTTCTCCAGGTCGAGCAGATGACCGGACGGAGCCCGGGCCCGCTCGGTGTCATGCGGGTGGCCGGCGAGCAGGCCCTGGCGGCACGGGAACGCCGGTAGGTCCGGTCGGAGAGTGACCGTGAAGCGTCCGTCTGCTGGACCGGCGGCAGGCCGGCTCTCCTGATCGTGGGAGGATCGGGGGTGGCGGGCCAGGGCCGCGCACCCGGTCGCGCCGTTGCAGTTACAGGCGCGAGCATGAGGAGCACCGTTGAGCAGGTTGCGCTGGCTGACCGCCGGAGAGTCGCACGGCCCCGCACTGGTGGCGACGCTGGAGGGTCTTCCCGCCGGCATCCCCGTCACCACGGAGATGGTGGCGGACGCGCTCGCCAGGCGACGGCTCGGTTACGGGCGCGGCGCCCGGATGAAGTTCGAGAGGGACGAGGTCACCTTCCTCGGCGGTGTCCGGCACGGCCTGACGATGGGCTCGCCCGTCGCCGTCATGGTGGGCAACACCGAGTGGCCCAAGTGGGAGCAGGTCATGTCGGCCGACCCGGTCGACCCCGACGTCCTGGCCGCCCAGGCCCGTAACGCCCCGCTGACCCGCCCCCGGCCCGGTCACGCCGACCTCGCCGGTATGCAGAAGTACGGCTTCGACGAGGCCCGGCCGATCCTCGAGCGCGCCAGCGCCCGGGAGACCGCGGCCCGTGTCGCTCTCGGAGCCGTCGCCCGCTCGTACCTCAAGGAGACCGCGGGCATCGAGATCGTCTCCCACGTCGTCGAGCTGGCCGCGGCGAAGGCGCCCTACGGCGTCCACCCCAAGCCCTCCGACGTCGAGCGGCTCGACGCCGACCCCGTGCGCTGCCTGGACGCCGACGCGTCGAAGGCGATGGTCGCCGAGATCGACCAGGCTCACAAGGACGGCGACACCCTCGGTGGAGTCGTCGAGGTACTCGCGTACGGCGTCCCCGTCGGGCTCGGCTCGCACGTCCACTGGGACCGCAGGCTCGACGCCCGGCTCGCCGCCGCGCTGATGGGCATCCAGGCCATCAAGGGCGTCGAGGTCGGCGACGGCTTCGACCTCGCCCGCGTGCCGGGCTCCCAGGCGCACGACGAGATCGTGGCCACCGAGGACGGGATCAGGCGCACCTCCGGCCGCTCCGGCGGCACCGAGGGCGGGCTGACCACCGGTGAGCTGCTGCGGGTCCGCGCCGCGATGAAGCCCATCGCCACGGTGCCCCGTGCGCTCGCCACGATCGACGTCGTCACCGGTGAGGCGGCCAAGGCACACCACCAGCGCTCCGACGTGTGCGCCGTTCCGGCCGCCGGGATCGTCGCCGAGGCGATGGTCGCCCTGGTGCTGGCCGACGCGGTGGCGGAGAAGTTCGGCGGCGACAGCGTCGCTGAGACCCACCGCAACGTGCAGTCGTACCTCTCCCACCTCCAGATCCGGTGAGCGGCCCGCTGATCGTGCTGGTCGGCCCGATGGGGGTGGGCAAGTCCACCGTGGGCGAACTGCTCGCCGACCGCCTGGGCAGCACCTACCGCGACACCGACGCGGACGTCGTGGCCACGGCCGGCAAGGCGATCCCCGAGATCTTCTTCGACGAGGGGGAGGAGCGCTTCCGCGCTCTGGAGCGGCAGGCGGTGCGGGACGCGGTCGAGGGGCACACAGGTGTCCTCGCCCTCGGCGGCGGCGCGGTGCTCGACGCGGAGACCCGCGCCCTGCTCGCCGGCCGTCCGGTCGTCTATCTCTCCATGGACGTCGACGAGGCGGTCCGGAGGGTCGGGCTGAACACGGCCCGCCCGCTGCTCGCGGTCAACCCGCGACGGCAGTGGCGCGAGCTCATGGACGCCCGGCGCCCTCTCTACGAAGAGGTGGCCACCGCCACCGTCGCCACCGACGCACGTACCCCCGAAGAGGTCGCCCAGGCGATCATCGAGGCACTGGAACTGCCGGAGCGTACGGCCGAGTCCGTACCGTCCGGCCAGGAGAAGACACGTATGACCGAGCAGGGCACCACGCGCATCCAGATCGCCGGCACGGCAGGCACCGACCCGTACGAGGTGCTCGTCGGACGCCAGCTCCTCGGCGAGCTGCCGAACCTCATCGGTGACCGTGCCAAGCGGGTCGCCGTCCTGCACCCGGAGGCGCTCGCCGAGACCGGTGAGGCGGTCCGTGAGGACCTCGCCTCCCAGGGCTACGAGGCCATCGCGATCCAGCTGCCGAACGCGGAGGAGGCGAAGACCGTCGAGGTCGCCGCCTACTGCTGGAAGGCGCTCGGCCAGACCGGTTTCACCCGCACCGATGTCATCGTCGGCGTCGGCGGCGGCGCCACCACCGATGTCGCCGGCTTCGTCGCCGCGTCCTGGCTGCGCGGGGTGCGCTGGATCGCCGTGCCGACGACCGTGCTCGCCATGGTCGACGCGGCGGTCGGCGGCAAGACGGGCATCAACACCGCCGAGGGAAAGAACCTCGTGGGCGCCTTCCACCCGCCGGCCGGGGTCCTCTGCGACCTTGCCGCGCTGGACTCGCTGCCGGTGAACGACTACGTCTCCGGCATGGCCGAGATCATCAAGGCCGGCTTCATCGCCGACCCGGTGATCCTCGACCTCGTCGAGGCCGACCCCCAGGGCGCCCGTACGCCCACCGGACCGCATACCGCCGAGCTGATCGAGCGCTCCATCCGGGTCAAGGCCGAGGTCGTGTCCAGCGACCTCAAGGAGTCCGGCCTGCGGGAGATCCTCAACTACGGCCACACGCTGGCCCACGCCATCGAGAAGAACGAGCGCTACAAGTGGCGCCACGGTGCGGCCGTCTCGGTCGGCATGGTGTTCGCCGCCGAACTGGGCCGGCTCGCCGGACGCCTCGACGACGCCACCGCCGACCGGCACCGCGCCGTTCTGGAGTCCGTCGGGCTGCCGCTCACCTACCGCGGTGACCAGTGGCCCAAGCTCCTGGAGAACATGAAGGTCGACAAGAAGTCCCGGGGTGACCTGCTGCGCTTCATCGTCCTGGACGGCATCGGCAAGCCCACCGTGCTGGAGGGCCCCGACCCGGCCGTCCTGCTCGCTGCCTACGGGGAGGTCTCCGCATGACGACCCGCCGGGTCCTCGTGCTGAACGGCCCCAACCTCGGACGTCTCGGCTCCCGCGAGCCCGACGTCTACGGGGCGACGTCCTACGCCGGTCTCGTCGACACCTGCCAGGCCCTCGGCAAGGAACTCGGCTTCGAGGTCGACGTCCGGGAGACCAACGACGAGGGCCAGCTGATCCGCTGGCTCCACGAGGCGGCGGACGGTTCGATTCCGGTCGTTCTCAACCCGGGTGCCTTCACGCACTATTCGTACGGAATGCGCGACGCGGCAGCCCAGCGCACCGCCCCGCTGATCGAGGTGCACATCTCGAATCCGTACGCACGGGAGGAATTCCGCCACACCTCGGTGGTCGCGCCGGTGGCCACCGGCACCGTGGCAGGCTTCGGGATCGGCTCCTACCGGCTCGCCCTGCGCGCCCTGGCCGACGAACTGACGGACTGACACCGGGCACTTCGTACCTTCCCCGCCCGTTCACAGGGTGGCGGCCGGGGGAGGTACGGTTGCCGTCGACCAGCGCCAGTTGCCTGTACGAGACGGAGTGGCCGGATGCAGCACGCAGTGGGGGCTCCGCTGCCGCCGCCCCAGGGTCCCGGAAACGGACCGTGGACGCACCAGGCCCAGCACTCAGGCCACCCCGGCCCGGCCGGGCCGCCCCCGCCTCCCATGGCCCCCGGGCCCCAGCAACAGCCGCCCGCGCCCCAGCACGCCCCGGTCCCGTCCTCCCGGGAGACCACCGGGCACATCCAGCTGCCGCCCGGCGGACCCGTCCCGCTGCCCGCGCCCCCCGCGGAGGCGGGCACCGGCGCCGCGACCCTGGCCGTACTCCTGATCGGGCCCGCCGGGGCCGGCAAGACCACGGTCGCCAAGCTCTGGGCGGCCCGCCGCAGGGTCCCCACCGCACACGTGTCCCTGGACGACGTCCGCGAATGGGTCTGCTCCGGCTTCGCCGACCCGCAGGCCGGATGGAACGACCACTCCGAGGCGCAGTACCGCCTGGCCCGGCGCACCTGCGGCTTCGCCGCCCGTAATTTCCTGGCCAACGGCATCTCCTGCATCCTCGACGACGCCGTCTTCCCTGACCGCCCCGTCGTCGGTCTCGGCGGCTGGAAGCGCCATGTGGGCCCCGGGCTGCTCCCCGTGGTCCTCCTGCCCGGCCTGGAGGTCGTCCTGGAGCGCAACGCGGCCCGCAGCGGGAACCGCAGGCTCTCCGACGAGGAAGTCGCCCGGATCCACGGCCGCATGGCCGGCTGGTACGGCTCCGGTCTGCCGATCATCGACAACTCCACCTACGACGTGGAGACGACCGCGCGGGTCCTCGACGACGTCCTGGCCCGCTCCATAGCCAGCCCGCCGGCCTGGTGACGACCGCGCGGTCCACGGTCGGGTGCGCTGACCGGGCGGGGCTCCACCGGCACTCGTAGGCTCGGAAACATGTCAGAGGTGTACGCCGTCCGACGCGGGCTGCTGCGTGACCGGTACGCCGCCGCCGGATCCGCGGCCGCCCTGGTCTCCCGTCCCGCCAACGTCCGTTATCTCGCGGGCGGAGCCCCGCCCGGCGCCGTGCTGCTGCTCGGCCCCGGCGAGGACGTCCTGCTGTCCCCCCGCGCACCGACCGGGGCCCCCGCCCACGGGCGCCCCGACGAGCATCTGCGGCTGACCGTCCTTGCCGAAGCCGACGGCGACCCGGTGGTCGCGGCAGCCGGCCTCGCCGGCGGCCTGCACGCCGAGTCCCTCGCGGTCGAGGAACACGATCTGACCGTCTCCCGCCACCGTGCCATGAGTTCGGCCGCCCCCCGCCTGCACCTGCGCGACCTCGGCAGCACGGTGGAGCAACTGCGCCTGGTGAAGGACGAGGAGGAGATCGCCTGTCTGCGGATCGCCGCGGAGATCACCGACCAGGCGCTCGGCGAGCTGCTCGAATCCATCCTGGTGGGGCGCACCGAACGGCATCTGGCCCTGGAGCTCGAACGCCGTCTGGTGGACCACGGCGCCGACGGCCCGGCCTTCGCCACCTCCGTGGGGACGGGCCCCCACTCGGGGCTGGGCCGTCACCGGCCCACCGACCGCAGGGTCGAGGAAGGGGATTTCCTTTCCGTCTGCCTGGGCGCGAACTACCGCGGGTACCGCTGCGAGATCGGCCGGACGTTCGTCATCGGGACCAGCCCCGCAGACTGGCAGATCGAGCTCTACGACCTTGTTTTCGCCGCTCAGCGGGCCGGACGGGAGGCCCTCGTCCCTGGAGCGGCCTACCGTGACGTGGACCACGCGGCCCGTCATCTCCTGGACTCGGCGGGTCACTCGGACGGCCTTCAGCCCAGCACCGGGCACGGGATCGGACTCGAAATCGACGAGGACCCGCAGCTGGCACCGACAGCCATGGGTAAACTGGACGCTTGTGTGCCGGTCACCGTCGAACCGGGGGTCCACCTCCCGGGCCGGGGCGGTGTCCGGATCGATGACACGCTCGTCGTGCGCCCCGAGGCGGACGGCGGACCCGAGCTACTCACCATTACGACCAAGGAGCTGCTCGCGCTCTAGGGAACTCCTCGCGGAGACTCCGGCGCGCATCCTTGGCCGTCCACCAGCTTCAGTCCAGGAGATTCCGCAACCGTGGCTTCCACGAACGACCTCAAGAACGGCCTGGTGCTCAAGCTCGACGGAGGCCAGCTCTGGTCCGTCGTCGAGTTCCAGCACGTCAAGCCCGGCAAGGGCCCCGCATTCGTGCGCACCAAGCTCAAGAACGTGCTCTCCGGCAAGGTCGTCGACAAGACGTTCAACGCCGGCGTGAAGGTCGAAACGGCCACCATTGACCGCCGCGACATGCAGTTCTCGTACATGGACGGCGAGTACTTCGTCTTCATGGACATGAACACGTACGACCAGCTCATGGTCGACCGCAAGGCCGTCGGCGACGCCGCCAACTTCCTGATCGAGGGCTTCACCGCCTCCGTCGCGCAGCACGAGGGCGAGGTGCTCTACGTCGAGCTGCCCGCCGCGGTCGAGCTGACCATCCAGCACACCGACCCTGGCGTCCAGGGCGACCGCTCCACCGGTGGGTCCAAGCCCGCCACCCTGGAGACCGGTTACGAGATCGGTGTCCCGCTCTTCATCACGAGCGGCGAGAAGATCAAGGTCGACACCCGTACGGGCGACTACCTCGGCCGGGTGAACAGCTAACCGTGGCTGCCCGGAACAAGGCCCGCAAGCGCGCCTTCCAGATCCTCTTCGAGGCCGACCAGCGCGGTGAGTCCGTGCAGACGGTCCTCGCGGACTGGGTACGGCTCTCGCGGACCGACGACCGTCAGCCGCCGGTCGGTGAGTTCACGATGGAGCTGGTAGAGGGATACGCGCAGTACGCGGACCGGATCGACGACCTCATCGTCACCTACGCCGTGGACTGGGAGATCGACCGCATGCCGGTCGTCGACCGGAGCATTCTGCGGCTCGGCGCGTACGAGCTGATCTGGATGGACTCCACCCCGGACGCCGTGGTGATCGACGAGGCGGTCCAGCTCGCCAAGGAGTTCTCCACGGACGACTCCCCGGCCTTCGTGAACGGCCTGCTGGCCCGTTTCAAGGACCTCAAGCCGAATCTCCGCCGGGAGCAGTAGCCTCCGGCGGTTTCGAGCCGAACGAAGAGCCCACGGTCACCTGCGACCGTGGGCTCTTCGGCGTACCGGCCGGTGGCCGTGGCCGGCGCCGGGACACGAAAACGCCGGGCCGGCGGGGTCTCCAGGACCCCGCCGGCCCGGCGGTACGTGTGTGGCGGGGCGGGTCAGCCCTCGTCGTGGGCCACCGCGCGGCGCGCGTCGGCGTCCAGCACGCCCCAGCTGATCAGCTGCTCCGTGAGCACGGACGGCGACTGGTCGTAGATCACGGCCAGGGTGCGCAGGTCGTCCTGGCGGATGGAGAGGACCTTGCCGTTGTAGTCGCCGCGCTGGCTCTGGATCGTCGCGGCGTAACGCTGGAGCGGCCCGGCCTTCTCCGGCGGCACGTGGGCGAGGCGCTCCAGGTCGAGGACCAGCTTCGGCGGCGGCTCGGCGGCACCGCCGGGGGTCGTGCCGGGCAGGAGCTCCTGCACCGGAACGCCGTAGAAGTCGGCCAGCTCGGCAAGGCGCTGTACGGTCACGGCGCGGTCGCCGCGCTCGTAGGAACCGACCACGACGGCCTTCCAGCGGCCCTGCGACTTCTCCTCCACGCCGTGGAGGGAGAGGCCCTGCTGGGTGCGGATGGCGCGGAGCTTGGCCCCGAGCTGCTTTGCGTATTCGCTGGACATAAGGCTCCCCGGACGCTGGAACATTCTGCGGCTGGGCCGCGCGGCTGGTAACTCACTGTGATGTTACGCAGCGTTACTTGGCTGCGTCAAGCCGAAAGGTCCGGACTGCCTCCTCCCGGGGGTGGCGCCAAGGCCTCGCGCAAGCCCTGGTAACGTGGATGACGCAATTTCGACGTCCTTTAACATCCGTCCAGTGAGGCGGAGAAGGAGGTCCGTTTCTTATGGACGCACAGCATGACCACACCGGCAATGCGGCACGCCCCGTTCTCGAGGCTCCCGACATCGCCCGGGTGCTGACCCGAATCGCCCACGAGATCGTCGAACGCGCCAAAGGCGCCGACGACGTGGTGCTGCTCGGCATCCCGACGCGAGGGGTCTTCCTCGCCGACCGGCTCGCCGGAAAGCTCGAAGAGATCACCGGCCGGAAGACGCCGGTCGGGTCACTCGACATCACCATGTACCGCGACGATCTGAGGATGCGCCCCGCGCGTGCCCTCGCACGCACCGAGATCCCCGGTGAGGGCATCGAAGGCCGCCTCGTCGTGCTGGTCGACGACGTGCTCTTCTCCGGCCGCACCATCCGCGCCGCACTCGACGCGCTCGGCGACATCGGCCGGCCCCGTGCCGTACAGCTCGCGGTCCTCGTCGACCGCGGCCACCGAGAACTCCCGATCCGTGCCGACTACGTCGGCAAGAACCTCCCCACGTCGCTGCGGGAGACGGTCAAGGTCCAGCTCGCCGAGGAGGACGGCCGCGACGCCGTGCTGCTCGGCGTCAAGCAGACCGTCCCGGCAGGCGAGCAGTAGCCGAGTCCCGTCCCGTGCGCCCCACCGGCCGCACGGCTGCCTCCGCACGCCCGCCTGCCTGATCCCTCCACCCTTCACGGAGACTCCCAGATGCTGCGCCCTCCCGGGGACACCCCCCGGACTCACCGCCACCTCATCTCGGCCGCAGACCTCACCCGCGACGACGCCGTCCTGATCCTCGACACCGCCGAGGAGATGGCCAGGGTCGCGGACCGGCCGATCAAGAAGCTCCCCACTCTGCGTGGACGAACGGTCGTGAACCTTTTCTTCGAGGACTCGACCCGGACCCGGATCTCGTTCGAGGCCGCCGCCAAGCGCCTCTCCGCCGACGTCATCAACTTCTCCGCGAAGGGCTCGTCCGTCTCCAAGGGGGAGTCGCTCAAGGACACCGCCCTGACCCTGGAGGCCATGGGCGCCGACGCCGTCGTCATCCGGCACGGTGCCTCCGGCGCCCCGTACCGGCTCGCGACGTCCGGCTGGATCGACAGCGCGGTCGTCAACGCCGGTGACGGCACCCACGAGCACCCCACCCAGGCCCTGCTGGACGCCTTCACGATGCGCCGCAGGCTGGTCGGACCCGACACGGGCATCGGCCGCGACCTCGACGGCCGCCGGATCACGATCGTCGGCGACATCCTGCACAGCCGTGTGGCCCGCTCCAACGTCCACCTGCTGCACACGCTCGGTGCGCACGTCACCCTGGTGGCCCCGCCCACCCTCGTGCCCGTCGGCGTCGAGCAGTGGCCCTGCGACGTCAGCTACCGCCTCGACGACGTGCTGCCGAAGTCGGATGCCGTCATGATGCTCCGTGTACAGCGCGAACGGATGAACGCCGCCTACTTCCCGACCGAGCGGGAGTACTCCCGCCGCTACGGCCTGGACGGTGAACGCATGGCGAAGATGCCGGAACACGCCATCGTGATGCACCCCGGCCCGATGGTCCGCGGCATGGAGATCACGGCCGAGGTCGCGGACTCCGACCGCTGCACCGCTGTCGAACAGGTCGCCAACGGCGTCTCCACCCGCATGGCCGTCCTGTACCTGCTGCTCGGCGGTTCCGAGACCGCTCTGCCCTCCGCCTCCGCCCGTACCGAGGAGAACAAGTAACCATGAGCAAGATCCTGATCCGCGGTGCGAAGATCCTCGGCGGCGAGCCGCAGGACGTCCTCATCGACGGCGAGACCATCGTCGGGACCGGCACCGGCATCGAGGCCGGCGACGCCACCGTGATCGAGGCGGCGGGCCAGATCCTGCTGCCCGGCCTCGTCGACCTGCACACCCACCTGCGCGAGCCCGGCCGTGAGGACTCCGAGACCGTCCTCACCGGCACCAAGGCGGCGGCGGTCGGCGGCTTCACCGCCGTCCACGCCATGGCCAACACCTTCCCCGTCGCCGACACCGCCGGTGTCGTCGAGCAGGTCTGGCGGCTCGGCAAGGAGTCCGGCTACTGCGACGTGCAGCCCGTCGGCGCCGTCACCGTCGGCCTGGAGGGCAAGCAGCTCGCCGAGCTCGGCGCCATGCACGACTCCGCCGCCGGAGTGAAGGTCTTCTCCGACGACGGCAAGTGCGTCGACGACGCCGTGATCATGCGCCGCGCCCTGGAGTACGTGAAGGCCTTCGACGGTGTCGTCGCCCAGCACGCCCAGGAGCCCCGCCTCACCGAGGGCGCCCAGATGAACGAGGGCGTCGTCTCGGCCGAACTGGGACTCGGCGGCTGGCCCGCCGTCGCCGAGGAGTCGATCATCGCCCGCGACGTCCTCCTCGCAGCCCACGTCGGCTCCCGGGTGCACATCTGCCACCTCTCGACCGCCGGCTCCGTGGAGATCGTCCGCTGGGCCAAGTCCAAGGGCTGGGACGTCACCGCCGAGGTCACCCCGCACCACCTGCTGCTCACCGACGAGCTCGTACGGACCTACAACCCGGTCTACAAGGTGAACCCGCCGCTGCGCACCGAGGCCGACGTCATGGCTCTGCGCGAGGCCCTCGCCGACGGGACCATCGACTGCGTGGCCACCGACCACGCGCCGCACCCGCACGAGGACAAGGACTGCGAGTGGGCCGCCGCCGCCATGGGCATGGTGGGCCTGGAGACCGCGCTCTCCGTGGTCCAGCAGACGATGGTGGACACCGGCCTCCTCGACTGGGCGGGCGTCGCCGACCGCATGTCGTTCCGCCCCGCGTCCATCGGCAGGCTCGACGGACACGGCCGGCCCGTCTCGGCGGGTGAGCCCGCCAACCTCACCCTGGTCGATCCGGCATACCGTGGAGCAGTGGACCCCGCGGGCTTCGCCTCCCGCAGCCGCAACACTCCGTACGAGGGTCGCGAGCTGCCCGGCCGAGTGACCCACACCTTCCTGCGGGGCCGTGCCACGGTCGTCGACGGGAAGCTCGCGTGACAACACTCAACCCCCTCTACCAGCTGGCCGCCGAGCAGAAGTCGGCCGAAGTGACGGACTGGTCCGCCCGCATCAGCTGGGTCCTCGGACTGATCGTCTTCATCGCCTTCGTCTACTGGCTGATGCGCCAGGGATGGAAGTGGCGGGGGAGCCTGCAGTCCGGACTGCCCGAGCTCGCGACCACCCCCGAAGGGTTCGCGGACGGCGAGACGCTGCTCACACTGTCCGGCCGCTACCACGCCTCGACGACCGCCGGGCAGTGGCTCGACCGGATCGTCGCGCACGGCCTCGGCACCCGCAGCCGGGTCGAGCTGACCCTCACGGAGCAGGGCCTCGACGTCGTACGCCCCGGGGCAGCCGACTTCTTCGTACCGGCCGCCGCACTGCGCGAGGCCAGGCTCGACAAGGCGCTCGCCGGCAAGGTCCTGCCCGAGGGCGGACTCCTGGTCATCACCTGGGCGCACGGCGACCGGCTGATCGACTCGGGCTTCCGCTCCGACCACGCGGCCGAGCACCAGGCCTGGGTCGACGCCGTCGGCCGACTCGCCGGCACCACCGACCACCACCTCACCAGCACGACGGAAGGCACCGCACGATGACGATCTCCACCCGGGGAGCCGGAAAAGCTCCCGCCGTACTCGTCCTGGAGGACGGCCGCTCCTTCCGCGGCCGCGCCTACGGGGCCGTGGGGGAGACCTTCGGCGAGGCGGTGTTCTCGACCGGTATGACCGGCTACCAGGAGACGCTGACCGACCCCTCGTACCACCGCCAGGTCGTCGTGATGACCGCCCCCCACGTCGGCAACACGGGCGTGAACGACGAGGACCCCGAGTCGAAGCGGATCTGGGTCTCCGGCTACGTCGTGCGCGACCCCGCCCGGGTGCCCTCCAACTGGCGCTCGCGCCGGTCGCTGGACGAAGAGCTCGCGAGCCAGGGAGTCGTCGGCATCAGCGGCATCGACACCCGTGCGCTCACCCGCCACCTGCGTGAGCGCGGCGCCATGCGCGTCGGCATCTTCTCCGGGAACGCCATCCAGGACGAGGGAATGCTGCTCGCCAAGGTGCGCCAGGCCCCCGAGATGACCGGCGCCGACCTCGCCGCCGAGGTCGCCACCAAGGAGGCGTACGTCGTCCCCGCCGTCGGCACCAAGAAGTTCACCGTCGCCGCGATCGACCTCGGCATCAAGGGCATGACCCCGCACCGCATGGCCGAGCGCGGCATCGAGGTGCACGTCCTGCCCGCCACGGCCACGCTCGACGACGTGTACGCGGTGGAGCCCGACGGAGTCTTCTTCTCCAACGGCCCCGGCGACCCGTCCACCGCCGACCACCCCGTCGCCCTCATGAAGGGCGTCCTGGAGCGGAAGACCCCGCTCTTCGGCATCTGCTTCGGCAACCAGATCCTCGGCCGCTCGCTCGGCTTCGGCACCTACAAGCTGAAGTACGGCCACCGGGGCATCAACCAGCCCGTGCAGGACCGTACGACCGGCAAGGTCGAGGTCACCGCGCACAACCACGGCTTCGCCGTCGACGCTCCGCTCGACAAGGTCTCCGACACGGAGTTCGGCCGCGCCGAGGTCTCCCACGTATGCCTGAACGACCAGGTTGTCGAAGGGCTCCAGCTGCTCGACCAGCCGGCCTTCAGCGTCCAGTACCACCCCGAAGCAGCCGCGGGCCCGCACGACGCCGCGTACCTCTTCGACCGCTTCGTATCCCTGATGGAGGGCCAGCGTGCCTAAGCGCTCCGATATCCAGTCCGTCCTGGTCATCGGCTCCGGTCCGATCGTCATCGGCCAGGCCGCCGAGTTCGACTACTCCGGCACCCAGGCCTGCCGCGTCCTCAAGGCCGAGGGCCTGCGCGTCATCCTGGTGAACTCCAACCCGGCGACGATCATGACCGACCCGGAGATCGCCGACGCCACGTACGTCGAGCCGATCACCCCCGAGTTCGTCGAGAAGATCATCGCCAAGGAGCGCCCCGACGCGCTGCTCCCGACCCTGGGCGGCCAGACCGCGCTCAACACCGCGATCTCCATGCACGACAACGGTGTGCTGGAGAAGTACGGCGTCGAGCTCATCGGCGCCAACGTCGAGGCCATCAACAAGGGCGAGGACCGCGACCTCTTCAAGGGGGTCGTCGAAGCCGTCAAGGCGAAGATCGGGTACGGCGAGTCCGCCCGCTCCGTCATCTGCCACACCATGGACGACGTCATCGCCGGCGTCGACACGCTCGGCGGTTACCCCGTCGTCGTCCGTCCCTCCTTCACCATGGGCGGCGCCGGCTCCGGCTTCGCCCACGACGAGGAGGAGCTGCGCCGCATCGCCGGACAGGGCCTCACCCTCTCGCCGACCACCGAGGTGCTCCTGGAGGAGTCCATCCTCGGATGGAAGGAGTACGAGCTGGAGCTGATGCGCGACAAGAACGACAACGTCGTGGTCGTCTGCTCCATCGAGAACTTCGACCCGATGGGCGTCCACACCGGTGACTCGATCACCGTGGCCCCCTCGATGACGCTCACCGACCGCGAGTACCAGCGGCTGCGTGACATCGGCATCGCGATCATCCGTGAGGTCGGCGTCGACACCGGCGGCTGCAACATCCAGTTCGCGATCGATCCGGCCGACGGCCGGATCATCGTGATCGAGATGAACCCGCGCGTCTCGCGCTCCTCGGCGCTCGCCTCGAAGGCCACCGGCTTCCCGATCGCCAAGATCGCCGCCAAGCTGGCCGTCGGCTACACGCTCGACGAGATCCCCAACGACATCACCGAGAAGACGCCGGCCTCCTTCGAGCCGACGCTCGACTACGTCGTCGTCAAGGCCCCGCGCTTCGCCTTCGAGAAGTTCCCGTCCGCCGACTCCACCCTCACCACCACCATGAAGTCGGTGGGCGAGGCCATGGCGATCGGCCGCAACTTCACCGAGGCCCTGCAGAAGGCCCTGCGCTCCCTGGAGAAGAAGGGCTCGCAGTTCGCCTTCACCGGCGAGACCGGCGACAAGGCCGAGCTGCTCGCCGAGGCGGTCCGCCCCACCGACGGCCGCATCAACACCGTGATGCAGGCGATCCGCGCCGGCGCCACCCAGGAAGAGGTCTTCGACGCCACGAAGATCGACCCCTGGTTCGTCGACCAGCTCTTCCTGATCAAGGAGATCGCCGACGAGCTGACCGCCGCCGACAAGCTCGTCCCCGAGCTGCTGGCCGAGGCCAAGCGGCACGGCTTCTCCGACGCCCAGATCGCCGAGATCCGCGGCCTGCGCGAGGACGTCGTGCGCGAGGTCCGGCACGCCCTGGGCATCCGCCCGGTCTACAAGACGGTCGACACCTGCGCCGCCGAGTTCGCCGCGAAGACGCCGTACTTCTACTCCAGTTACGACGAGGAGAACGAGGTCGCGTCCCGCACCAAGCCCGCGGTGATCATCCTCGGCTCCGGCCCGAACCGCATCGGCCAGGGCATCGAGTTCGACTACTCCTGTGTCCACGCCTCCTTCGCACTGAGCGACGCCGGCTACGAGACCGTGATGGTCAACTGCAACCCGGAGACCGTCTCCACGGACTACGACACCTCCGACCGGCTGTACTTCGAGCCGCTCACGCTCGAGGACGTCCTGGAGATCGTGCACGCCGAGTCGCTGGCCGGCCCGATCGCCGGTGTCATCGTCCAGCTCGGCGGTCAGACCCCGCTCGGCCTCGCACAGGCGCTCAAGGACAACGGCGTGCCGGTCGTGGGGACGTCCCCCGAGGCCATCCACGCCGCCGAGGACCGAGGCGCCTTCGGCCGGGTGCTCGCCGAGGCCGGCCTGCCGGCCCCGAAGCACGGCACCGCCACCACCTTCGCCGAGGCCAAGGCCATCGCCGACGAGATCGGCTACCCCGTCCTCGTACGCCCGTCGTACGTGCTCGGCGGCCGCGGCATGGAGATCGTCTACGACGAGACACGGCTGTCCTCGTACATCTCCGAGTCCACCGAGATCAGCCCCACCCGGCCGGTCCTGGTCGACCGCTTCCTCGACGACGCGATCGAGATCGACGTCGACGCGCTCTACGACGGCACCGAGCTCTACCTCGGCGGCGTCATGGAGCACATCGAGGAGGCCGGCATCCACTCCGGCGACTCGGCCTGCGCGTTGCCCCCGATCACTCTCGGCGGGTTCGACATCAAGCGGCTGCGCGCCTCCACCGAGGGCATCGCCAAGGGCGTCGGCGTACGCGGACTGATCAACATCCAGTTCGCGCTCTCCGGCGACATCCTCTACGTCCTCGAAGCCAACCCGCGCGCCTCGCGGACCGTCCCCTTCACCTCGAAGGCGACCGCGGTCCCGCTCGCGAAGGCCGCCGCCCGCATCTCGCTGGGCGCGACCGTCGCGGAGCTGCGCGCGGAGGGCCTGCTGCCGAAGCACGGCGACGGCGGCACCCTGCCGCTGGACGCGCCGATCTCCGTCAAGGAGGCCGTCATGCCGTGGTCGCGCTTCCGCGACATCCACGGCCGCGGCGTCGACACGGTCCTCGGCCCGGAGATGCGCTCCACCGGTGAAGTCATGGGCATCGACTCGGTGTTCGGCACGGCCTACGCCAAGTCGCAGGCCGGCGCCTACGGCCCGTTGCCCACCAAGGGCCGCGCCTTCATCTCCGTCGCCAACCGCGACAAGCGCTCGATGATCTTCCCGGCGCGCGAGCTCGTCGCGCACGGGTTCGAGCTGATGGCCACGTCCGGCACCGCCGAGGTCCTCAAGCGGAACGGCATCAACGCCACCGTCGTGCGCAAGCAGTCCGAGGGCGCAGGCCCGAACGGCGAGAAGACCATCGTCCAGCTGATCCACGACGGCGAGGTCGACCTCATCGTCAACACCCCGTACGGAACGGGCGGCCGGCTCGACGGCTACGAGATCCGCACCGCGGCCGTCGCCCGGTCCGTGCCGTGCCTCACCACGGTCCAGGCGCTCGCCGCCGCCGTCCAGGGCATCGACGCGCTCAACCACGGAGGCGTCGGCGTACGTTCCCTCCAGGAACACGCGGAACATCTGACCGCGGCCCGCGACTAGGCAAGACGGCAAGGGGGACACCGGAAACGGTGTCCCCCTCTTCATGAGGACACCTGTGATGTACAAACTCTTCTTCCAGCTGGTCTTCAAGCGGATGGACCCCGAGCAGGCCCACCACCTGGCCTTCCGCTGGATCCGCCGCGCCGCCCGTACGCCCGTGCTGCGTACCTTCGTGGCCGCCGCGCTCGCGCCCCGCTTCGAGGAACTGCGCACCGAGGCGCTCGGCCTGCGGATGCACGGCCCGTTCGGGCTCGCCGCCGGCTTCGACAAGAACGCCGTCGCGATCGACGGCATGTCGATGCTCGGCTTCGACCACATCGAGATCGGCACGGTCACCGGCGAGCCGCAGCCCGGCAATCCGAAGAAGCGGCTGTTCCGCCTCGTCGCCGACCGGGCGCTGATCAACCGCATGGGCTTCAACAACGAGGGTTCCGCGGCGGTGGCCGAGCGCCTCGCCGCCCGCACCCCGGTCTTCCGTACGACCGTCGGCGTCAACATCGGCAAGACCAAGGTCGTCGCCGAGGACGAAGCCGTGGGCGACTACGTGAAGTCCACCGAGCGGCTCGCCGCCCACGCCGACTACCTCGTCGTGAACGTCTCCTCGCCCAACACCCCCGGCCTGCGCAACCTCCAGGCCACCGAGGCACTACGCCCGCTGCTCACCGCGGTCCGCGAGGCCGCCGACCGCACCGTCACGGACCGGCGGGTCCCGCTGCTCGTCAAGATCGCCCCGGACCTCGCGGACGAGGACGTCGACGCGGTCGCCGACCTCGTCGTCGAGCTCGGCCTGGACGGCATCATCGCCACCAACACCACCATCGCCCGCGACAGCCTCGGCCTGAAGTCCGCGGCCTCGCTGACCGAGGAGACCGGCGGACTCTCCGGCGCACCCCTCAAGGAGCGCTCCCTGGAGGTCCTGAGCCGCCTGTACGCCCGTGTGGGGACCCGGATCACGCTGGTGGGCGTCGGGGGCATCGAGAACGCCGAGGACGCCTGGCAGCGCATCCTCGCCGGTGCCACGCTCGTCCAGGGCTACAGCGCCTTCATCTACGAGGGTCCGTTCTACGCCCGCGCGATCCACAAGGGCCTGGCCGCCCGCCTGGCCGCGTCTCCGTACGCCACCCTCGCCGAAGCCGTCGGCGCCGAGACCCGGAAGGTCATGCAGTGACCCCTGAACCCTTCGGCGCGCGCCTGCGCCACGCCATGGACACCCGCGGCCCCCTCTGTGTCGGCATCGACCCGCACGCCTCCCTGCTCACCTCCTGGGGCCTGAACGACGACATCGCGGGCCTCGAGCGCTTCACACGTACGGTCGTCGAGGCGCTGGCCGACCGGGTCGCCGTGCTCAAACCGCAGTCCGCGTTCTTCGAGCGCTTCGGATCGCGGGGTGTCGCCGTACTGGAGAAGGCCGTCGAAGAGGCCCGCGCGGCGGGGGCCCTCGTGCTCATGGACGCGAAGCGCGGCGACATCGGCTCCACGATGGGTGCCTACGCGGCGACCTACCTCGACAAGGACTCGCCGCTGTTCTCCGACGCGGTCACCGTCTCGCCGTACCTCGGCTTCGGCTCGCTGCGCCCGGCGCTCGACGCGGCCGAGGTCTCCGGTTCGGGGGTCTTCGTGCTCGCGCTCACCTCCAACCCGGAGGGCGCCGAGGTCCAGCGCGCCACCGTGGCGGACGGGCGCTCGCTGGCCCAGCTGATGCTGGACCACATGGCGGTCGAGAACGCGGGTGCGACGCCCCTCGGGTCCGTCGGCGCCGTGGTCGGTGCCACGCTCGGGGACGCCGGTGCCGATCTGTCGATCAACGGTCCGCTGCTCGCTCCCGGCATCGGCGCCCAGGGCGCCACCCCCGCGGATCTGCCCCGTGTCTTCGGTGCCGCGGTGGGCAACGTGGTGCCGAGCGTGAGCCGGGGTGTGCTGCGTCACGGACCGGACGCGTCAGGGCTGCGCGAAGCCGCCGGACGGTTCGCGGACGAGGTCCGTACGGCCGTCTCAGAAAGCTGACCATGCCACGTAACAGCCTGTTGACGGAATCCTGAGCAAAATTCTTGGTAGTTATGACCGAAATGTCCCGGTCGGCGGAGGCTGACCAGGACTTTTCGTCTGTTCTCGCTGACTCAGGCGGCCTTGGCCGCTAGTCTCCGTCGAGAGCCAACGAGCACAGGTTGTTCGTTGCTCACCAGGTGTGGAGCCATCAGGTTCCGCACCGGTCCGTATCCGACAGATCGACATCCGAGGTGACGTAGGCGTGGCTCTTCCGCCCCTTACCCCTGAACAGCGCGCAGCCGCGCTCGAAAAGGCCGCCGCGGCTCGCCGGGAGCGGGCCGAGGTCAAGAATCGACTCAAGCACTCCGGCGCCTCGCTCCATGAGGTCATCAAGCAGGGCCGGGAGAACGACGTCATCGGTAAGATGAAGGTCTCCGCCCTCCTTGAGTCCCTGCCGGGCGTGGGCAAGGTCCGCGCCAAGCAGATCATGGAGAGGCTCGGCATTTCCGAGAGTCGCCGGGTCCGGGGTCTTGGCTCCAACCAGATCGCATCCCTGGAGCGTGAGTTCGGCGGCAGCGCCGCCTGACGTTCTCAGGCACTCCTGAGAACCTGGATAATCGCCCCATGGCTGCAACATCCCGGGGGACGTCCCCCGTACCCCCGGACGCACGTCCGCGGCTGACCGTGCTCTCCGGCCCCTCAGGGGTCGGCAAGAGCACGGTCGTCGCTCATATGCGCAAGGTCCACCCCGAGGTATGGCTCTCGGTGTCCGCGACGACCCGCAAGCCCCGCCCCGGCGAGCGCGACGGTGTCCACTACTTCTTCGTCGAAGACGAGGAGTTCGACAAGCTGGTCGCCAACGGCGAGCTGCTGGAGTGGGCCGAATTCGCGGGCAACCGCTACGGCACGCCCCGCCGGGCCGTGCTCGAGCGCCTGGAGGCGGGCGAGCCGGTGCTGCTGGAGATCGACCTGCAGGGTGCCCGGCTGGTCCGTCAGTCGATGCCCGAGGCGCAGCTCGTCTTCCTCGCGCCCCCAAGCTGGGACGAGCTGGTGCGCCGGCTCACCGGCCGCGGGACGGAGGCGCCCGACGTGATCGCGCGCCGTCTCACGGCGGCGAAGGTCGAGCTGGCCGCCGAGGCCGAGTTCGACACGACGCTCGTCAATACCTCCGTCGAGGACGTGGCGCGCGAGCTGCTAACGTTGATGCTGCAGGCTTCCGGCCTCCGCGGTGCCGACGACTGACCTCGCCGGTCCTCACCATCACCGCGGACGCAGAGCATCACCACTGCGGAACCAGCATGATCAAAGATCTCTTTGGTCTCTATCCCCTTCGGAAGGCAGAGAGTGTCCTCTTCCATCACCACGCCCGAGGGCATCATCAACCCCCCGATTGATGAGCTCCTCGAGGCCACCGACTCGAAGTACAGCCTTGTGATCTACGCCGCCAAGCGCGCGCGTCAGATCAACGCGTACTACTCGCAGCTCGGCGAAGGCCTCCTCGAGTACGTCGGTCCGCTCGTCGACACGCACGTGCACGAGAAGCCGCTCTCGATCGCGCTCCGCGAGATCAACGCGGGTCTGCTGACCTCCGAGGCCATCGAGGGCCCCGCGCAGTAAGCAGGCGGTACGCAGGAAAAGCACCTTCACCACAGGCCCGGCGGTCGGTATCCGCCGGGCCTGTGGTGTGTCCCGCCCCGGGCCCGCCGGAGCGCTTCCGGGATGGTGAGGCAGCATGGTGTGGCCAGGTCATGAGGCCGCGCGTGAGTGCGCGGAGAGACGAGTGCGGGGAGACGCAGTGGACAAGCCGAAGGTCGTCCTGGGGGTCAGCGGCGGCATCGCCGCGTACAAGGCGTGCGAACTGCTGCGCAGGCTGACCGAGTCCGGCCACGACGTACGGGTCGTGCCGACCGACGCGTCGCTGAACTTCGTCGGGGCGGCCACCTGGTCGGCCCTGTCCGGAAACCCCGTGTCGACCGAGGTCTGGGAGAGCGTGCACGAGGTGCCGCACGTCCGGATCGGCCAGGGGGCCGATCTCGTCGTGGTCGCCCCCGCCACCGCCGACATGCTCGCCAAGGCCGCCCACGGGCTGGCCGACGACCTCCTCACCAACACCTTGCTCACCGCGCGCTGCCCGGTCGTCTTCGCGCCCGCGATGCACACCGAGATGTGGGAGCACCCCGCCACCCAGGAGAACGTGGCCACCCTGCGCCGTCGCGGCGCCGTCGTCATCGAGCCCGCCGTCGGCAGGCTCACCGGTGTCGACACGGGCAAGGGCCGGCTGCCCGATCCGGGGGAGATCTTCGAGGTCTGCCGACGCGTCCTGACCCGCGGTCCGGACGCCCCCGACCTCACGGGCCGGCATGTGGTGATCAGCGCGGGCGGCACCCGTGAACCGCTCGACCCGGTGCGCTACCTGGGCAACCGGTCCTCGGGCAAGCAGGGCTACGCCCTCGCCCGCACCGCCGTCGCGCGCGGCGCCCGGGTGACGCTGATCGAGGCCAACACGGGGCTGCCCGACCCGGCGGGCGCCGACGTCCTGCGTGCCGGGACTGCCGTGGAGCTGCGCGAGGCCGTGCTGAAGGCGGCGGCCGACGCCGATGTGGTGGTGATGGCCGCGGCGGTCGCCGACTTCCGGCCCGCCGCCTACGCGACGGGGAAGATCAAGAAGAAGGACGGGCAGGAACCCGCTCCCGTCACGCTCGTCCGTAACCCCGACATCCTGGCCGAGGTCGCCGCGCACCGGGCCCGGCCGGGGCAGCTCGTCGTCGGTTTCGCCGCCGAGACCGACGACGTCCTCGCCAACGGCCGCGAGAAACTCCGCCGCAAGGGGTGTGATCTTCTCGTCGTGAACGAGGTGGGGGAGCGCAAGACGTTCGGGTCCGAGGAGAACGAGGCGGTGGTGCTCGGGGCCGACGGTGGTGAGACCGCGGTGCCGTACGGCCCCAAGGAAGCGCTTGCTGACACGGTATGGGACCTGGTGGTGGCGCGTTTCGGTTAGATTGCGTAGGCGCCGCCCCGGCGGGAAGAAACCAACCACGACCGGCCATGTCCCGCGTCCCGGAGGAGGGATTGTCGTACTGCCGTCAACAGTGCGGCAGGTCACAGACCTCCCAATGGGCGAGACGCGTAACCCACTCAACGGAAACGACCGATAAACTGGTCGACGGAATGTGCCGGGCGCAGCTCCCGGAGTTCCATCAATGATCAGCCAGCAGCCGCTGCAACCCCAGGGAGCGATGTGTCCCGCCGTCTCTTCACCTCGGAGTCCGTAACCGAGGGCCACCCCGACAAGATCGCTGACCAGATCAGCGACACGATTCTCGACGCGCTCCTGCGTGAGGACCCCTCCTCGCGCGTCGCCGTCGAGACCTTGATCACCACTGGTCTGGTGCATGTCGCGGGTGAGGTCACGACCAAGGCCTACGCCGACATCCCCAACCTTGTGCGCAACAAGGTCCTGGAGATCGGCTACGACTCCTCCAAGAAGGGCTTCGACGGAGCCTCCTGCGGCGTCTCGGTGTCCATCGGGGCGCAGTCCCCGGACATCGCCCAGGGTGTCGACACCGCGTACGAGAAGCGTGTCGAAGGCGATGAGGACGAGCTCGACAAGCAGGGCGCGGGCGACCAGGGGCTGATGTTCGGCTACGCCTGCGACGAGACGCCCGAGCTGATGCCTCTGCCGATCCACCTCGCGCACCGGCTCTCGCGTCGGCTCTCCGAGGTCCGCAAGAACGGGACCATCCCGTACCTGCGCCCCGACGGCAAGACCCAGGTCACCATCGAGTACGACGGTGACAAGGCCGTCCGCCTCGACACGGTCGTCGTCTCCTCGCAGCACGCCTCCGACATCGACCTGGACTCGCTGCTCGCGCCCGACATCCGCGAATTCGTCGTGGAGCACGTCCTGGCGCAGCTCATCGAGGACGGCATCAAGCTGGACACCGACGGCTACCGCCTGCTGGTGAACCCGACCGGCCGTTTCGAGATCGGCGGCCCGATGGGCGACGCCGGCCTCACCGGTCGCAAGATCATCATCGACACCTACGGCGGCATGGCCCGCCACGGCGGCGGCGCCTTCTCCGGCAAGGACCCGTCCAAGGTCGACCGCTCGGCCGCGTACGCCATGCGCTGGGTCGCCAAGAACGTCGTCGCGGCCGGGCTCGCGGCCCGCTGCGAGGTCCAGGTCGCCTACGCGATCGGCAAGGCCGAGCCGGTGGGTCTGTTCGTCGAGACCTTCGGCACCGCCGCGGTGGACACGGAGAAGATCGAGCACGCCATCGGTGAGGTCTTCGACCTCCGCCCGGCCGCGATCATCCGCGACCTCGACCTGCTCCGCCCGATCTACGCCCAGACCGCGGCGTACGGGCACTTCGGCCGAGAGCTCCCCGACTTCACCTGGGAGCGCACCGACCGCGTGGACGCGCTGCGCAAGGCGGCGGGCCTCTAGGGCGTCGGTTCCTCCTTCACACCGGGGCCCGGACACCGCACGAGGTGTCCGGGCCCCGGCGCGTGCGGCGCTGCGGACGGCTGTTCCGGAGGGCCCGGGGCGTGTCAGTGGGGTCTGGTAGGAATGTGGCTGTGAGCAGCGACGACGAGCGGTCCGACGAGCCCGGGTCCGGGGTGCCGGAGCAGCTTGCGCTCATCCGGGAGACGGTGCGCCAGGCCAAGGTGCCGCGTGCCAAGCCGCGGACCTGGCGGGGCGCCGCGCTCGCCGAGGAGCTCCCCGTCGCCCGCGTCCTGGTGAACAAGAGCGCGCTCCACCTCGACCAGTACTTCGACTACGCCGTCCCCGAGGAGCTCGACGAGGAGGCGCAGCCCGGCGTCCGGGTCAGGGTGCGGTTCGGGGCCGGCGGGCGCCAGGTCCGCGGCGGGAGGCGCGAGGGCGGCGGGCTGATCGACGGCTTCCTGATCGAGCGGCGGGCCTCGTCGGACTACCAGGGAGCCCTGGCGGCCCTCGCCTACGTCGTCTCGCCCGAGCCGGTGCTCGGGCCGGAACTGCTCGAGCTCTCGCGGGCCGTCGCCGACCGCTATGCCGGCAGTCTCGCGGACGTGCTGCAGCTCGCCGTGCCGCCGAGGAACGGGCGCGCCGAGTCCAAGCCGTCGCCCGCCCCCCTGCCGCCGCCCGCCGTCCCCTCACCCGGGACCTGGGAGCGGTACGCCCAGGGCCCCGGGTTCCTGCGGGCACTGGCCGAGGGCGGGGCCCCCCGGGCCGTGTGGACCGCCCTGCCCGGACCACACTGGCCGGAGGAGATCGCCCGTGCCATGGCGGCGACCCTGGCCTCGGGCCGGGGCGCGCTCGTCGTCGTACCGGACGGGCGGAGCGCGGGGCGTGTCGACGCGGCGCTCACCGCGGTGCTGGGGGAGGGGCGCCACGCGCTGCTGACCGCCGACTCCGGACCGGAGAAGCGCTACCGGCAGTGGCTGGCGGTCCGGCGAGGATCCGTGCGCGCGGTCGTCGGGACCAGGGCCGCGATGTTCGCCCCGGTCGCCGACCTGGGCCTGGTGGCCCTCTGGGACGACGGCGACTCCAGCCACAGCGACGACAACGCCCCCTTCCCGCACGTCAGGGAGGTCCTGGAGCTGCGTGCGGCACACGGCCGCTGCGCCTTCCTGCTGGGCGGGACGAACTGCACGGTGGAGGCCGCCCAGCTGGTCGAGAGCGGCTGGGCCCTGCCCTTGCGCGCGGACCGCGACCAGTTGCGGATCGCGGCCCCCCTCGTGCGTACCGTCGGCGACGGGGAGCTCGCGCGGGACGGCGCGGCCCGCTCGGCGCGGCTGCCCAGCCTGGCCTGGCAGACCGTACGGGACGGCCTGCGCAGCGGCCCCGTCCTCGTCCAGGTACCGCGCCGGGGCTACGCGCCCAGGCTGGCCTGCGAGCGCTGCCGGGAACCCGCCCGGTGCCGGCACTGCGCGGGGCCGCTGCAGGCGCCCGACCAGCAGGATCTCAACTGTTCCTGGTGCGGGCGGGCCGAGACGGCCTGGAGCTGCGCCGCCTGCGGCGGCGTCCGGCTGCGGGCACAGATCGTCGGAGCCCGCCGGACCGCCGAGGAGCTGGGGCGCGCGTTTCCCGCCGTCCCGGTGCGGACGTCGGGGCGGGACCACGTGCTGGACTCCGTGCCCGACCAGCCCGCCCTCGTGGTCAGCACTCCCGGCGCCGAGCCGGTCGCCGAAGGCGGTTACGCGGCGGCACTCCTGCTGGACGGATGGGCGATGGTCGGCCGGCCCGACCTGCGGGCGGGCGAGGAGGCGCTGCGGCGCTGGACGGCCGCCGCAGCACTGGTGCGTGGGCAGCCGGAGGGCGGCACGGTGGTGATCGTGGCCGAGCCGACCCTGCGGCCCGTGCAGGCTCTGGTCCGCTGGGACCCCGTCGGCCACGCCCGCCGAGAGCTCGCGGAACGCGCCGAGCTCGGTTTCCCGCCGGTGTCCCGGATGGCCTCGGTGACCGGCCCGCCCGAAGCGGTGGCCGCCTACCTCGCCGGTGCGGACCTGCCGCCCGAGGCGGAGGTGCTGGGCCCCGTCCCCGTGCCGGGAGCCACTCCCGGCAGGCCCCGCAGACAGGGGGAAGCCCCGCCCGGCGAGACCTGGGAGCGGGCGCTGGTCAGGGTCCCGCCGGGGCGGGGAGCGGCCCTGGCCGCCGCCCTGAAGGCGGCACAGGCGGCACGGACGGCCAGGGCCACCGCGGATCCCGTACGGATCAGGATCGATCCGCCGGACATCGGCTGAAGCGCCGGGGCCGCCCCGTCAGCGTTTGCCGCCGGCCGTTCCGGTCAGCCGTTGCGCGGCCCGGGGAAGGCGCCGGGACGGTCCGACGGCTGCGGCGGCATGGAGCGGGCCGCGGGCACGACCGGCAGCGCGGGGGAGGAGCCCGGTGTCGCGGGCACCGCGTGGTTCGGGTCCTCGGGAGCGGGCTCCGCCGTCGCCGGCTGCGGGGCGGCGCGGCGCGCGCCGTAACGGCGGTGCACCGCCTGTTTGGTGACCCCGAGGGCGGAGCCCACCGCGTCCCACGAGAAGCCGAGCGAGCGGTCGAAGTCCACCGCCGCGGTGACCAGTGTCTCGACACTGTCCCGCAGCTCCTGCGCGAGCCGGACCGTCGGCGCAGGCGCCCTGCCGTAGACGACGAAGCCCGCGGACGGGCCGGAGCGGCGCGGACGGTAGACGTTGCCCAGCTGCGCAGTGAGGGTACGCAGCGCGTCCACCTGCCGCCGGACCCGCTCGATGTCCCGCACCAACAGGTGCAGACTGGCACGCGCTTGGGCGTCGTGGGTTGCGTGGTCGGCCATGAACAAGCCTCTCGAACCGGCGTTGAAAGGGATCGGACCGCGCGGCGGCGGCCCACTTCGGTCAATCTCACTTGACCAACGCGTCACCCGCCCATGTGGTCACGCAACAGGGGCGTATGGGCAACCGCGCGGGGCGCACGGGCCTGCGTACGCCCCCCGGTCCGCCGGGTCCTGGCGGGCCGGGCGGCACACGGGGGCGCCCCCTAGACCCGGACTTCGCGGGTCACCGTTTCAGGTCTGTGGCCAGCGGGTTTGTCCGATGTCGGTATCGAGGAGATCGAGGAGGTGGAGTTGGA